>JBIKWG010000203.1:0-5557 GCA_044356425.1 Bdellovibrionota bacterium
TGTAGTCTTACCATGGTCTACGTGACCGATGGTGCCCACGTTTACGTGTGCTTTTGTTCTTTCAAATTTCTTGCCTGACATGCCTTTCTCCGGTTTTAGTTAATCAAAACACCATTAAAAACATCACTTCTTCGCTATGCTTTCCGCAACGTGAGTCGGTACGGGTGCATAGTGATGATACTCCATAGTGAAGGTCGCTCGTCCTTGCGAGTTGGATCGCAGATCAGTCGAATATCCGAACATCTCCGCGAGTGGCACTTCGCACTTGACAGTTTGAGCTCCAGCTCTTGGCTCCATACCAAGAATTCGAGCTCGTCGTCTGTTGAGATCACCAACGATATTGCTGACGAAATCATCTGGGCAGACTACTTCTACAGCCATTACCGGCTCAAGAAGCTGAATCTTCGCCTTCTGACATGCGTCCTTCACACACATGGAGCCCGCAATCTTAAACGCGATTTCACTGGAGTCAACTTCGTGGAAGCTTCCGTAGTAGAGCGTTACCTTTAGGTCGATAAGTGGGAATCCAGCGAGGATACCCCCTTCGAGGGCCTCAACTACTCCCTTCTCAACCGCAGGAACGTACTCTTTCGGAATAACGCCTCCCTTAATTTCATCAACAAACTCAATTCCTGATCCTGGCTCAAGCGGCTCGACTCGCAGCAGAACGTGACCAAATTGCCCACGACCACCGGTCTGCTTAGCGTACTTACACTCTGCCTCAGCCTTCTTAACGATAGTCTCGCGGTAAGCCACCTGTGGCTTGCCTACGGTTGTATCTACGCTGAACTCGCGGAATAGCCGCTGCTTAATAATATCGAGGTGAAGCTCGCCCATTCCCGAAATGAGGGTCTGTCCGGACTCCTTGTCTACGCTCACCTTAAGCGACGGATCTTCTTTGGCAAGCTTCATGAGCGATAGACCCATCTTCTCTTCATCGGCCTTAGTCTTTGGCTCGATGGCGATGCTGATTACAGGATCTGGCGCATGGATAGACTCTAGAACAATTGGATTGTCGATGTCGCAGAGGGTATCACCAGTAATAGTCTCTTTAAGACCAACCGCTGCACCGATATCTCCTGCTGAAACTTCCTTTACTTCCTCGCGGTTGTCGGCGTGCATACGCACTACGCGACCGATTCGCTCTTTCTTGCCACGAGTGGAGTTGAGAACAGCAGAACCCGCAGTTACTGTACCCGAGTATACCCGGAAGAACGTTAGTACTCCGACGTATGGGTCAGTGATAATCTTAAAAGCGAGAGCTGACATTGGAGCATCTGGATCAGTTGCCCGCTCAAGCTCAACAACCTCTTTAGAGTCCGGGTCAGTTCCACGAACTGGAGGCAGATCTAGAGGGCTTGGAAGGAAATCCAATACCGCATCGAGCAGCTGTTGCACACCCTTGTTCTTAAATGCAGATCCGCAAATTACTGGAAATAGCTCCATTGCGAGAGTGCCTTTACGAAGGGCTGCCTTAAGCTCCTGCTCTGAGAACTCTTCTCCAGCAAGATACTTCTCCATCAAAGCGTCTTCCACTTCGCAGAGGCTTTCAATCATGTATTCGCGAGCTGCTTTTGCGTCATCAATGAGATCCGCTGGGATATCGGTTGTCTCAAATTTAGCGCCCTTAGTCTCGTCCCGGAAAAGAATTGCCTTCATCTGAACGAGGTCAACTACTCCAAGAAACTCGCTCTCCGCTCCAACTGGGATCTGGATTGGAACTGCTCTAGCTCCAAGCTTCTCACGAATGGAAGCCACGCCCTTGTTAAAATCTGACCCGGTGCGGTCCATCTTATTTATGAAACAGCAGCGGGGAACATTGAACTTGTTAGCTTGACGCCATACAGTCTCGGACTGCGGCTCAACTCCGCTCACTGCGTCAAACACAGCTACCGCACCATCCAAAACGCGCAATGACCGCTCTACTTCGATAGTGAAATCTACGTGGCCTGGGGTATCAATGATGTTGATCTGGTGCTCTGGACGATCGCCGTGAGCGCCCTTCCAGCTACAAGTAGTTGCCGCCGAGGTGATGGTAATACCACGCTCTTGCTCAAGCTCCATGTAATCCATGGTTGCTGCACCTTCGTGCACTTCACCGATCTTATAGTTAATTCCGGTGTAGAACAAAACGCGTTCTGTAGTGGTCGTCTTACCAGCATCGATGTGAGCCATGATGCCGATGTTACGAACCAGATTTAAATCTCTCTTTGCCACGGTAACCTTCTCCTAAATTGTCTCTGCCCAGGGTAATTGTTAAAGAACCCTGCCCCGACGCATTACCACCTAAAGTGTGCGAATGCCTTGTTTGCCTCTGCCATGCGGTGAGTATCCTCACGCTTCTTCACAGCAGCACCACGACCCTGAGTTGCGTCAAATAGCTCATTTGCAAGACGCTCTGATAGGCTGCGCTCTCCACGACCCTCTGCGGCTTCTTTGAGCCAGCGAAGGGCTAGCGACTGGGCACGCTCACTGCGCACCTCAGTAGGAACCTGATACGTTGCTCCGCCCACACGGCGTGAACGGACTTCAACTACTGGCTTGATGTTGTTGAGAGCCTTGTGAAAGACCTCCACTGCATCTGCGCCAGTCTTCTTAGAAAGATGGTCAAGGGCACCGTAGAGAGCACGCTCTGCAACGCCCTTCTTTCCGCTGTCCATGATTACGTTTATAGCCTTACCAACAACTTGGTCGCCAAAGCGTGGGTCAGCAATTACTGGTCTCTTAAAGTCGCGCTTCTTTCGTGACATGATTTCCTCTTAAGCCAAAAACTACTTAGGTCTCTTAGCACCGTATTTTGATCGGCTCTGCTTTCGATCCTGAACGCCGTGAGCCTCAAGCTTTCCACGAACGATATGGTAACGAACTCCTGGAAGATCCTTCACACGACCACCTCTGATAAGAACAACTGAGTGCTCTTGTAGGTTGTGACCTACACCAGGGATGTAACTTGTTACTTCCATACCTGTGGTTAATCGAACGCGCGCCACCTTACGAAGAGCCGAGTTGGGCTTCTTAGGGGTCTGGGTATATACACGAGTGCACACTCCGCGACGCTGTGGGCATCGAACGAGAGCAGGAGACTTGCTCTTTGCTGTCTTACTGCGACGACGGTTTCGAACTAACTGATTAATCGTTGGCATTGTTGCCTAGCCTCTTCCTTCTTGGTCGAAATACCATTCCTGACAAAATTTCTCTTCGGGTAGTCCTTCGCTAAAACGACCCCCGGAAGGCTTAACGTATACGTTCATCCTTCGAGAGGTGCCGTGATTACCACATTCCACTCGCATTTCAAAGGTCTGCCACCGAAAAGGTTGGGCACCTTGAGATGATTCTTCTCGTTTCTCTGCCCCGGCAGGCGTCTTTTTAACCGCCTAGCCTCGACTAGCGCCGAAAAGGCACCGCCGACCAGCAACCACCACGCAAGGCACCAGGACTACCAGGCTGCCTGCGAGGCTTACCACGAGATACGGAATGCTTCCGTGTGTAAATGTTTTAACTGTAATCTCCCGGACAGAATGGTCTTACCAGCTTTTGGCCTGCCGTCCGGCTTATGCCGTAAGGAGCTTACCAAATACGCCGAGCAAACAATCGAAACTTCATTTGCATAAAAGCTTCGATCCCTTCTGACAACTCGCCTGCCTACAGATGATGCCACCCGGGAACGAGCAGAGCATCCGCTGCTGAATCAATAACAGCAGTTAATCCACAGACTTACCTAGAACGTCAAGCTCCTACGGAACGTAGTACGCTTCAGCTACCCAGCTCAATAAAGCGGGCCAAACTAGGTTTGCATAAGATTAGCAAACATTTGTTGCACGGGCGTCGTACCATGGCCTACCGCGTGAGTCAAGGTTAGCAGCCATATCACCGCATTAATTCACCGACTCATCAAAGGCGGTGACACAAAAGAAAGAAGAAAGTGACTCTACGGTCGGCGACGCAAAAGAAAAACAATGCGCTCGGAGTCAACAACAGCCCCACTGTCAACAACATCAAAAAATGCCGAAAACGCCTCAGTAAAGCCATCCACGTCGTACCGCGGAAAAACATCCTCTCTTGTTGCCAGAAGCCGCTGAACCTGACTATCAGCCTTAGGCACAAACTCAATAATTAAATACTTGGCCAGACGAGAGAAATACTCGGCTACCTGCTCAAGGGGCACATTACGCCCAATTGCTAAATGATGAATTAAGGCTAATGCCAACACACAATCGACCGGACCACGCTGTTCTAACGAGCAACGCTCTTGCCCGCCCCACCCGTATCCCGAGGTTGGATTTGCTAAATCCATCCGGATCGGAAGTATGACCTGCTCTTTAATTTTCTTGGCTGAAAGGAACAGCTTCTCAACAGCAGCCGGATCAATGTCGCACGCCAACACAAAGCTCGCATACTTGGCAGCGATAGCACTAAATCTGCCGGTATTTGCCCCGAGGTCCCATACCGTTATTGGTCGCACCTGCTGAATAAAGCGCTCAACAAGGGCACCCTTCGCCTGCATGCCGGTGTCTGAGTAATTGGTGGCACCGTAGTAGTCACCCCACTCTGTGCCCACCGCGCGGTACGAAAGCTTTTTTACCGTATTCCGCAGACTCTCAAGCATCCCCTCGAGGGATCTCTTGCTGACTTTTGCTGCCGCAACGCGCTCTGACGACGTCACGGCCGCAGCATCGGCGTATCGGCGCTGCAGGCCTGCATGCAACATCACATGCACCGCAAGTCCGGGGGAAATCCATCCACGCACACCCAAAATTGAGCGAGCCACATCTAGCGGAACGCCATCAATGAAAGAGCGCAAAAGCTCGTTGAGGCGCACATCACAGCGCGCCATAAGCGCCAGTGGCGCTAGAAACTGCTCGCAGAATTGGCGATATGCTACCCAGGGTCGGCCCTCTTGGTAGCGTTCAAAAGATAAAGTATCGATAAACACAGCGCGAGCGCCGTAAAACTGCACATTGAATGCGGTAGCATCTTTGAGGCTTAGGCCCCTCTTCATAGCTAGTCGCTGAATTCTGAGCGTCAGCAAGGCTGCCGCTTTAAGTTGGGAAAAGCTCCACTCGTGCGGGTATGAAACAAACGGAATGCGCTGTGGCTTTAAAATTTTGTAGGCCGCCACCTCAGGAACTGACACCTCTTCATGACAGACCAGCAGCCCCATCGAGCTTAACTCTTCGTAGAGCCCCGACGTCATGAGCAGCTCGTAATCGTCTTTTGCTATCTCAGCAACCGAACGAAAAAGTTCGCCGTTACGCTCAAACACACGACCAGCGGGATCACGATACGACCCGGGATTAAATGCGACAGACGCGTCAGGCACGGCACTAGTCATCCGCATCTGCCGAGGCTGGCGCTTTCTTAGAAACTAGGGCTTTTATCCTCTGCCAGTACATCCGCAACGTCACGAAACCAGCGAAAGCAACTCCGAGGACCGCCTGCAAAATCGCACTGCCCGTGCCCGCATCAAGATAGGCATGCGCTTGGGGAATAAATGCAAACACCGTCAAAGCTAGGATCACAAAACCATGCGCTACCATTACAAATCTCCCCCAACTCT
>JBIKWG010000204.1:0-5524 GCA_044356425.1 Bdellovibrionota bacterium
GTCGTGCGCAAGGTTCGTAAATCGTTTGATGCTTTCGTAGCTCGCTAACTCTTTGTTTATCTCGACGACAGCGCTTTGGTATAGTGACCGGACCACAGGCAGCGCTGCTAACGCATCTTGTTCGTTGAGGGTTATCCCTTGAGAGGTCAACAGCGTCCTCAATTCTAGTTCGTTCATGGTAAAAAGCATTACACAGTAAGGCTTTCCTTCTCCGTAAAGGAAAGCTTGAGAGACGAAGGGAAAACGCTTAAACATCCCCTCAATGCTTGCCGGGGGGATCTTCTTACCGCCTGCGGTAATTACTAACTCTTTCTTACGATCGGTAATCGAGAGGAAGCCATCTTGATCAACTCTTCCTACGTCACCGGTATGAAACCAGCCTTCGGCATCCCACGCCTCTTTGGTGGCGAGTGGTCTGTTGAGGTAGCCTTGAGTTATATTTGGTCCCCTTAAACAGATCTCACCATCTTCGCCAGCTATCTTAAGCTCTATACCTTCAAATGGGGGGCCAACGGTGCCTATCTTGCGTCGGTGAGGAAGATTCACGTGAGTAGCAACGCAGGTTTCTGTTAGCCCATACCCTTCGCATAGCACGATCTCAAGAGCATCAAAGAAGCGACATACGTGAGCATCGAGCTTAGCTCCACCTGAGATACCGTGTCGAAAATGCGAGCCAAAAAGCTGGCATTTTATCTTTGCGCGGATCGGGGCGAGGGTTCTAAAGAGAATCTGTTCAGAAATCCTAAGTTTTTGACCATTGGTGCGGCGCTCATAGGTTGAGAGCGCGTTGCTGATGCATGCTCGTAAGATTCGTTGCTGCAGTGTCTTGCCACTCGCGCGCGTTTGTATAGCAGCCGCCATCTTTTCAAAAAGCCGCGGTACAGAAGGTATAACGTGCGCAGCTCCCTCTTGAATATCTTTCGCCACTGATGAAAGATCAACCTTAGAGGTCTGATGATCAGTTACAGCAGGCAGCACGAGCGATGCCGAGGTAAGTGCGCCAACATAGTAAATGAGACGCGCAAACGAGTGTGCCAGAGGCAAGAATAGAAATAGCGAACCATCGAGTGCAAACACTCCGCTGACGCTTGCTTGGTGTACATTTGTAAGGTGATTGCCGTGTGTTTGAATGACTCCTTTCGGTGGGCCTGTAGTTCCTGATGTATATACATACGAGGCTGTGCTTGCTCGGGTAAGCTCAGTCGGCAGGGGTGGGGGAGTGGTCGGAAGAAGTGAGTTGTCTATCAGCGAGGAGAGCAGCGTATGGTTGATTGCAGTGGTAAGCGCCTCAAAAGAGATCGTATGCGAGATGCTCAGACGAGAGGATGTTTCACTTGAATCCTCTCGTGCAGGAATCGGGCAGTCATTATGCAGCAGCCACTGTATCTTCTGGGCCTGCTCTTCGTTTTCAATGAACACTATAGCTGCGCCAGAATCGTAAAGGATAAAGCCTGCCTCAGCGGCAGGTAGGCTCTGGTATATGCTAACTGTGATTCCGCCCAGGGTTTGAATTGCAAGATCTGCAATGATCCATTCATGACGGGTATGCGAAAGGATCGCAACTGGTGTGCCAACGGCCACTCCGATCGACGCAAGATGGTGTGCAAGGCGTGCAACCTTAGCTGCGACTACTGCATATGCTTCTGTGTGCCATACCCTTGTTCCGGTTGGCGATGGTGCAACGGCCTGTTTGTAGAGTGGGAGCTCTGGAGATGATGCAACGCGCGCCCAAAATGCTGCCGCTATATGGTTACTGCTGATGACGTTGTCAAAGTCGATGGTCGCAGGGGTTTTCATTAGTAGATAAACTCACCGTGAGGAGAGGAGATTATCACCTCATTGTCTCCACTCGTTGAGGATACCCGCCCGACAATCTTAGCCGCAATGCCAAATTGCGCTGCTAAGTCGATGAGCTCAGAGGCAACCGACGGTTCAACGCAGGCTTCGAGCCGATGCCCCATGTTAAATACAGAGTACATTTCGGCCCATGGAACCCTGCCATGTTCCTGAATAAGGCTAAAAAGCGGGGGAGTTTCAAAGAGGTTGTCTTTTTCAAAGCGCACCCGCTGACCGAATCGCTTGATCTTAACTTGACCACCGCCGGTGCAGTGAACAAGGGAGTGTATTGCCGTGCGAAATTCTGTGAGCGCTCGATGGATCAGTGGCGCGTACGAACGCGTAGGCGCAAGCAGGGCAGAGCCGATGGTGTCTCCAAGCGTTGGAGCCACATCGGTGACTTTGAATGGTCCGCGGTAAGCCACGTCAGCTGAGATGCTGGGATCCCCGCTCTCGGGGTATGTGTCAATGTGATAACGTGAAAGGAGCACGTTGCGAGCCAAGGTTAAGCCGTTGCTGCCGATGCCCGAGTTCGCAAAGGCCTCATGTGCTGTCTTTCCGGTAGAGCTAAACCCAACAATTACATCCCCGTCTGTAACGCGATATGCATCAACCAGAGCTTCTCTCGGAATCCGAGCAGAGAGCGTTGAGTCAACGATGATGGTGCGCACCAGATCTCCAACATCTGCTGTTTCTCCTCCGCTGAGAGCAATAGAGATGCCGTGCGCACGCAGGGCTGTAACGCACTCGCGATATCCATCAATAATCTGCGAGATAGCTTCGTCTGGAATGAGGAGTCGGTTGCGTCCTATCGTGTTGCTGAGTGCTAGCCCTGATAACGCCCCTGCACAAGCCAAGTCGTCCAGGTTCATCACCAGGCTGTCAATTGCTAAAGAGCGAAACCAGCTTGGGTCGCCGGTTTCTCGAAACATAAGGTAAGCAACTATACTTTTCGTTCCGGCCCCATCGGCATGGAGAAAAAATGCTTGCGAGGGGTCTCCAAAAGGATCCGCTAGCGGCGTGGCGAAGTATCGACTTGTGGCGTGCTCGCCCACCGCTTTGAGCACTCCCCCCTTGGCTGAAGAGGCTCCCAGCGCAGCATACGCTGCGCTCTCCATTGATTCTTTAGTGCCCGCCATGGTGCTTGCCGGCTACTTCTTTTTTAGCGATGTAACAAATGCAACTAGATTTGATATCTCGGCATCTGAGAGGTCGGTTTGCCCTGGCATCATAACACTCAAGCCAACACCCATCCCGCCTTTCTTTATGACTTCAGCGAGTTTGGTATCATCGGTTGCATATTTCATGGCGCCTGCTTGCAGGTTTCGGGGTCGTTGCCCCTCGGGCATAGTTGCTGCAAGTGCGCCATCACCAGCGCCTTTATCTCCGTGGCACATAGCGCATCGTTGGGCGAAAAGCTGCTTTCCTTTGGCGGCGTCTGCTGCGAAAGCATCCTGCTGGATCGAGATGCTCATAGCGGCAACGGCTGCGACGGTCGTGATGAATTTCATGAGTGATCTCCGAAAAGCGAAATAAGTCTATTAACCCGTATGATTCTGTTTAGCCCACGAGTCTGATTGCCTCGCATCAGTTTCATAACTGGGCGCAGCCTGTTAGGTTCATTAAACCTACACATCAGCTAGTCGAGAACTTCCGCCTCACCAGCTGAGCGAGTTTCTTTGTCACTAAACAACGCTGCCAATATTATAGCGCCGCTTGGGGTAAAAATGGAAGATTGTGTTTCAGTTTGCAGCCTATCAGGTATAACTTTCCTTAAATGGTGTTTGCAGCCTACTATTGTGACTCATACAGCTCGCTTTGTTGTGCGAGTTGCAATAAAACAGGGCGTGGACCGGGTGGTATATTTAGAAAATGATGCGATTAATTAATGAGGCCAAACGGCTCATTCGCTCAAAAAAGAAGGATGAATGGCAGGCGTTCTTTTGGGCTCAGCTCACTTCCGTACGCACATATATCCATGATCATGGCGAAAAAGCCGCGCTTGTCGGCTTTATTACCGGGATACTTCTGATCTTATTCTACAAGCTGTTCATCCTTATCCTAACCCTAGCGGCGTTGGCCTACCTAGTTATTATTACAGCAGCTGACGCTGATTAAGAGCCGCGTTGAAGGTTTTTGTCGAGGTAGGAATATCTCTGACTAATCGCTGTCGGTGCAATCGAGTAAAAACAACGACCTAGAAAGAATAGAGCCACAGCTCTTATCGGCGGTGCTGCCTATGAATTTCCCTGCCTGTTGTTGAAAAGTTGTGTGCCGATCTCTTCGCGTAGGCATCTTAATAAATAGTAGGCGAAAAAAGGGCAGCAAACGCTACATTTTTTCTCTGTTCGAACCGATACACGTGTAGAGGGGGAGGATTGAGGTCGCGAGTGGATAAAAACGACAGCAACCAAGGCCGACTGATTCACGTAGCCCACGATTTAGAAGTGGCTGGGCTATTTTGGCACCCGGAGGTGGGTGACGAAGTGTGCGATCGCGAGGGGCATTCTCCGATAGCTATTCTTGTTGATCCTCAGGGAATGACACCTGATGAGCTGCGCTCTGCCTACCTCTGGCTCCCTACTGTTGAGCAGATGATCTACCAGTTTGAGGCTCGGCAGGCGATTATCTTCCACGCGGGCCTTGAGATGAGTCAGAAACAGGTCTGCTATAAAACAGTTATTCAATCGAGTTCTGGTCATATAGAGTCACGCGCTGAATCGTTTCGTCTGGCCCTTGGTTTGGCTTTAAGGGATCTACTAATCGTTGATTCGCCCACTGTAATTAACTAGCTGGTCGTCTTAGCCCTCTCTTTGTTTCAAGCGAACGTGCGCGTCGTGCTGGCATGCTCAGAGAAAACCGAGAACAACTCCAGGACCACACTCTATCGGGGCTTTGTGCCCTGTTTTTTGCAAAACGCCCGTTGTTAGCGGGTACTTCTGCTATCCCATTCTGGGGAACTCGTCATTATTGCACCGCGTTGGTTGTGTTTCATGACTGTATAGCGGCTGAATTGCAGCACCAACCCGCCGCATTACAGAAGGTTTGCCATGAAGGGTTCCTTCCGAGCAGCAAGTTTTACGCTCGGTTTTTACTGCCTTGCTGCTGTTAGTTCGTTGGGTGTTTGTTTTTAGTGCGCTCAAACGTGCGCCGTATTGTTGCGCTGCTCGCTTGGGTCCGCAGCTACGCACCGCTTGTCGGCCCCGAGCGGACAAAACTGAACAAGTTTTTGCTGCTGTTACCAAAAAAACTTGGTTCGTTAAGGGTGTGTCGTCAAAAAAAGATTGTACCAAAAGTGTCAACTGCCCTTCGACACTCACTAAAAGTCAAAAAAACAGTTGGAGCGCTTTAAGAACGTCAAGAATCTAACATGGAAAGCCTTGATTGGTATGAAGTTTGCCAAATCGGTGACAGTGGTTTCTTCGCTGGTTGGTTTTTCCGCTGATCTTATGGATAGGAGACGGCGGCTGATTAGGGTTATTCGAGCGGAAGGATGTAAGCACCTCTAATTTTGCCGGCTAGGCAAATGACTGAAGTGCGGTAATTCAGCTGAACTCGACAATGAACAAGGAAGGTTCTGTATGTTGCACTCTGCTACGTTCGCTGCCAAAGATGTTACCCCGTTTCCTGCCGCTGCCAAGGTTACTCCCTCTGGTGCCCCTTCGGCGTATGCGTCGCTCTCAGAGCG
>JBIKWG010000026.1:0-19449 GCA_044356425.1 Bdellovibrionota bacterium
CGTCACCCACTACGCCCTTGCAGGAGCACTATGTGGACTAGCCCTAAGCACCAAGTGGAGCGCTGCTGCTCTGCTGCCGATACTTATTGGAAGCCTTTTTATTCGACCCCACCGGGCAGCATCACCCAGCACCCTCAATCGAGCAACGGTAGCAGCTATTCTCGCCCTGCTGATCTATACAATAGCTTTCTATCTCTTGCCGTTTATAGCGATTCAACCCTTCTTTGGCACTTTTTTGGGGGGCTTCATGAAGTACAACGAGCTTGCATTTAAACACCATACGATGGATGCCATCACTCCGTTCCGCTACTCATCACCCTGGTGGAGCTGGCCACTGCTACTTCGTCCGATCTGGTATGGCTTTGAAAGGTTATCGGATGGCTCTGGGCTCATTCGTGGAATTCTATGCATCGGAAACCCTATCGTGTTCCTCTCGATCCTCAGCGCGCTTGCAGTCTGTCTAGCAGCGGCTGTAACACGCCTGCTTGGAAGCCCCCAGCACCTACATCGATACGCATCAAACGCCTCTTTACTGATGCTTGCCTGCTACCTTATTAATTGGCTGCCGTGGGCTTTTGCAGAGCGAATGACGATGTTCCACTACCTCTATCCAGCACTCCCCTTTGGCTGCATCTTATCTGCCCTTACTCTATCGAATATTGTTTCTAAGAGGATCAGAAACAGCCTACTAACGATACTGCTGCTTGCTACCCTTGGTATGTTTATCCTCTGGTACCCTCTGTGGAGTGCGCTACCAATTTCTGAGCAGCTTTATCGGATGATGCTATGGCGCGCACAGTGGTCGTAGTTAACTGAATAGCTGCTACTCTTTACAGCCACCGCAACAGAGACCGCACGAAAGATTCGCCAAAGAGCTGTGACTGTAATCATGGCAGCAACGTTGTTGGGCCTGTATACCTCATACTGTTCTAAGGCGACATTCACCGCCCCATAAACACAAAGAGATATGACAGAGGCCATCGATACAGGTGCAGCGATTACAAAGAAGCCGCAAACTGTAGCTAGCAAGCACCCACACTGCTTTACAGCAGAGAAAAGGGTGGTCTCTTCTAGCGACTTTGACACTCTCGCAATCGACTGGGATGCGCTCACCGATTGCGAGCACAATACACAGCCATTCTTTCAACCGTATTGGTTCGCTTCGTTCTGCAAGACCTTTCTCAACGACCAGTCAGCAGAGGTTGTCACCGTACGAGACGAGTCACGGCTGCGCGGAGTGCTGCCACTCATGCGCAAACACCACTTCTTCGGGCGAATTCCGGTTACCACCTTACGTAGTCTATCTGGCATTCACTCGTGCCGATTTGATTTCATCTGCTCTGAAGCAGAGCGCGAGTCGGTCGCCCTCGCCGCCTGGCAGGCCCTCAAAAGAGACAACTCCTGGACAGCCTTTGAAGCGCTCAACGTACCCCAGGGGGGCTCCTTTGAATCAATTATGCAGCATGCACAGAGAGATGGCTTCCTAACCGGCACCTGGCCAACTCTGCTCAGCCCCTATCTTACGCTGCCAGCAGCAGGTATGAGCGCCTTCTCAAACTGCCCTGAGCGATATAAGCCCGATCGCAAGCGTCTCGATCGCTACTACCGCAAACTCCAGCAGAGTGGTGTGCCACGCTTCGAGGTCTCGACTTCATTTAATGAGCAGATCTTCAATGAGTTTCTAGATCTTGAGGGCAGCGGCTGGAAAGGCAGCAACGGCGGAGCGATCAGATGTAGCCCCGTTGTAACGAGTTTCTATCGCGAGGTGCTATCGCGCGCGGCCTCTCTCGGGCAGCTTCGCATCTGTACACTCAGACTAGGAGAGCAGCGCATTGCTATGGAGCTCGCCTTCATTACTGAAAACAGATGTTACTCGCCCAAGATAGCCTACGATGAGCGCTTCTCACACTGTGCCCCCGGGCAGCTACTCATTCGACACATAATCGAGGACCTCGCAGCACGGGAAGTAAAGAGCTACGACCTGCTCGGCCCTCGTGCCCGCCACAAGCTACTGTGGGCCGGTGATGTTACGGCCCATTCACACTGCTACATCTTTCGACCATCGGTCAAAGGACGACTGTGTCATCTTGCTAGCACCCGCATCGCTCCGCAGATGCGCGCAATTAAACACTGGTGGTACGGCGACCCTCAAAGCGTAACGAGCAAGAAGGCTCCAGCCAAGGGCTAGCAAACTATATCTAACCAACCTTCAGGTAGCCGATCACGATTCAGATCAAAGTTCAGCACCGCTTATTCAGGTTGAATTACCTCAACAAGGCAGTATCATGAGACGTCCTGCCCCACGCTCTAAAGCTGTATACATGCTCTCTAAAGGGGCCAGCTAGAGAGCGCGGAAGCATTACCGACAACTACGTGAGTAAGACACTTTTAATTGCAATCGATAAATCACTACAACAGGCTACTGATCGCCAAGCACGATAGCTCTCATATCAACTCAAACACCTACTATGCATAACAACACTTCAACAACAGACCCCGGTGCCAAACCATCAAGCAGGCGCTACTTCTTACGTTTAGCGGCTCTCACACTGCCTCCCGTTGCTAGCATCCTCGGTCGCGATATTTTCGTGAAATCTGAGCGAGAGATGGCAAATGAAGAACGGCGTAAGTGGATCTCATCGTTACACTCTGCGAATAATCACCCGCGACCAAACAACAATGTTCCTCTTGGATCTTTTGCACTGACTCCCGCCAACTGCGAAGAGATTTCGAGATGGATGAAGAGCCCTCCGATCCTCCCCGCAGCCGACGACTTATATACCAAGGCGCCTAACACCTCTCAGTGGCTAGAGAGTGCTTCAAGTTTAAACACCCTCTTAGTTCTAAAAATTAGAAGCCAAATACAAGCGCTATCTGCTGGTTCTGCTATCGGGGTCAGTACGGAATTACAAAACCTTAATGCCCTGCTGCTGCGGCACCCATTAGCGTTTCGCATAGCCAGCAATTCAAGTGTAGACGCCACTAGCCCGTTAACTGCGACGTATTTTTATAAAGATATCACTCATGAGTTTTCACGGGGCGAAAACAAAGACTACAACCATCCGAATATATACGGAATCCGCTATGCTAAATCGACTGCAAATCCGAATTGGCCGAGAAGGTGGCCCGAATACCTCATCTCACGTCTCGAGAGTTTAGTTCAGCTTCATGAAGCTTTGCTGCTAGCGCAATCGAGTAGGACACAGCCTTAAAGTCGCTAATGATACCGCGGTCAATTATGCTACTGATATTCAAGCAAGGCAGCTCATATTTCGTTTCAAGCGCTTAGCCTACTCAACAGCTCCTCAGCGACAGAGCCGTACGCCAAAGCATCCGGTCGGCGCTACCTCTTACGTGTAGCGGCCCTCACACTGCCTCCGACTACAGACATGCTGGGGTATCAGAGCTTCAATCGAGGCGATCGTGAGAAGGCTCAAAAAGAGACAACCCCGCCTTTCTCGACCAACCCACCGACGGCAGGCACAGCCACCACAGCCACCTCGGTATCCCCTGAAGCATTCGTACTAACAGAAGAGCACTACAAGAAAATTTCGATGTTGATCAAGACCCCACCGATCGCCCCTGCTCCGGCTTCAGCTCTGCGCTGTTGCTTCAAGAGATAACGGCTGAACTGAGGCAGCATGAGAACGCGCATCGCCATCAGCCTCCTGCAAACGGCATCGGATACATGCAACCACTTTCAAATCTAGATTGGCCGAACCGCTGGCCAGAGCACCTCATCACACGT
Organism: Bdellovibrionota bacterium; assembly: GCA_044356425.1. Lineage (GTDB taxonomy): Bacteria > Bdellovibrionota_C > UBA2361 > UBA2361 > OMII01 > OMII01. Next base: position 3,749 of record JBIKWG010000026.1, read on the forward strand.
CTAGTCAGCCTAGCTAAGCTTCACGACACCGTAGTGCTGGAACAAGCATTTACAACTAGGTAGCAGAGATCCGCCCTACTTATCAGAATAAACCACTCCCTTTACGAAGTAACCAACCTGCCCTGCGATTAACAGCGTATAGGCCCGCCCTTCTTCAGCTACTAGGGATGTCACATTTACAGAGGCTCCATCTGCTGCTCGAGCAGAGGACACTGCAATAATGCCTGGTGATACGCTCAGATAATTTGAAGCAGTGCCGTAGGAAGTTGCTACCGCGAGCGGACTACCTGCAGAACCCGAGACAACTGAGTTAATCTTAGCTGCACCAACCGTCCCGTTTACTATGCGCAGCAAGGCACCTTGAAAAAATTCAGGGAAAGAATCTTGCAGTAGTTTAGACTGAATTCCGAAATCGCTATCGCCAAAAAGAAAGAACGAAAGCTTACTGGATGAATCAACCACCGCAGAAGAAGAGGCTATCACTCGACCAGCATCGCCAGCGCGACGGAGCGAAACTGTTTGTGCTCCATGTGGAAGCTCCTGATAAAAACTACCAACAGCAAAGCGGCTTCCCGTCGAAACAGCCTCGGCACTCAGACTTGAAACTACGTCTACCGGAGCGGCGTCAATCGCCGCATGCAGAACGCGCACACCGGTTTCACTGCCCGAGTCTGAACCACCACTGGCGCCGCCACCACCACCGGAACACCCGCTAGAAGCTAGCGCAGCGCAGAACAACAAAGAGGGGACGATCGAGCGAATACAGCTATACAGTTGCAACCCCATAACTACTTACTCCCAACAAGAACATTGACTGCCGGAATGCCGAGAGCCGAAGCGAGTTGGCTTGCACTTCCCGGCGCTGTGATATCAACCCCAACAAGTCGCGCAGCAACTAGCTGTGCAAGCGCATCGTATCCCTTAGCATTTGGATGAAGCCCTTCAGGCTGCAAAAAAAGCTGGCAATCTTCAACTATACCACAGGCATCTGTAAGGCCACGTTCGACATCCACCAAAGCCACCCGATTAACAGCCGCTAACTCGCGAGCAGTTTGAGAGTAGGCCTCTGTAAACAGCATGAGCCCAGAATGCAGCCCCGAGGTAGGCGCTACTGTCATTACAACTACAGCCTTGCCATCGGCTACCGCGACATTGATCATCTTTTGCAGCGAGTGGGCATATTGAATGGGGGCAGTCTGCGGAAAAGCATCATTAGTGCCCTCCATGATAAAGACTATATCATAGCTGCGACCAACGACTTTCGAAGCAAAGCGCTCAACGCCTCCACCTGTCAGAAGCTCTCCAGGCTCACCACTGTTCACAATCGGAATACCAAGATACCCCGTTAATCGGTTAGGATAGCCACTTCTAGCACCGCTACTACTCAGGTCTTCTACGTATTCGCCTGGTTGATATGACGAACCAACGCCATAGGTAATGCTGTCACCAAAGGCTAGAGCCCGCACAGCACCGTCTCCATCTCGGTCGCGCAGCAGCTGCTGCTCTGCTGCCGCTACTGACAGACCTGCTGTCGTCAACAAGAGCAAGAGAGATAACCTCAAGGCCAACTTAGGTAAGCCCACCCTGCTTACTGCAACACTATCGCTACAATTCATTATAACGCTCCATAAAATTATCGACTACGCCGCTGCACCACCAGAGGATGCGACATCAACCCGAAGCTGGGCAGCTACCTTATTCGGCAAAACCCAAACAAACTCTGCTCTGCTTGATTCCCATGCACCAAGAAACCGCCGCGCAGTAGCGCTCTCAGTGGCGGCAGCATACTCCTCAAGGACACCCCTTAATCGCGCTTCTGCCTCAGGCGTAAGGTCTATTCCTACAACGTACTCACTATTGAGAAACTTCTGATTTGCTCGAACCGTAAATATCTCTCCACCTGTCATGCCCGCACCAACATTGAAGGAGCTCTCGCCGAGCACCACAACGCAGCCGTTGGTCATATACTCACACGCGTGCAATCCGACCCCTTCAACAACAGTAGTAGCCCCACTGTTACGCACAGCAAATCGATCTCCGGCTCGTCCATGCACATACAGCGCTCCACCGGTTGCTCCATAGAGCGCACAGTTGCCGATGATTGCATTCTCCTCTGGTGCAAATTGGCTAATAGGCTGCGGACGAATAACCACCCTACCGCCTGACATCGACTTACACACCGAGTCATTGGCTTCTCCAAAGAGCTGCACACTAACGCCGTCACAGAGAAACACACCGAACCCCTGCCCTGCACTGCCGGTAAAAGAGAGCGAAATCAGAGCACCTGACCGAATCACATCCCCATACGTATCGCGCACTCCGCCACTATCCTGAATCAGGCTGAGCCGTTTTGCTCGTGCACGTTCTGAGAGCACCCCCGATAACGAAGCTAGTGTTGCCTTATCGTTACTGGATATACCATACGAGCCACACACCTCTTGAGACCCATCTAAAGCTCTACGGCACTCCTCTACAAGCACTTGATTTAGATGACTCACAGATGATTCAAAAAGCGGCGGCAACTTCCCTCCTGCCATCATTGCTAAATCCAACAAGCCAGAGAGATCAATGCCGCGAGATTCAATCAGGGGTTCGTGACGCGGGTCAACCTCAAGCAGATCAGTTCGACCGAGTAGCTCAGATAGATTTTTAACTCCAAGTCGCGCTAGGTGCTGACGCGCATCATCAGCTATAAATGAAAGCACCCGCACGATATCGTCTGCCGAACCTTTATATTTCGCTTTGAATTTAGGATCGTGGGTGGCGATGCCCGTTGGACAGGTGTTCTTCTCGCAAATCCGCGCCATGATACACCCCTGAGCCACCAAGAGAAGCTTTCCAAAATCAAACTCTTCCGCGCCCAGAATAGCTGCTTTGATAATATCGACCCCTGACTGCAGGGCTCCATCAACGCGCAGGGTTACGTGCCGCCGTAACCCGTTTCGCAGCAACGCTTTATGTACCTCTGCAAGCCCCAGCTCCCACGGCAGACCTGCATGCTTCATTGAGGTAAGCGTGGCAGCGCCGGTTCCTCCATCACTACCTGCAACGTGAATAACATCAGCTCCAGCCTTCGCGACTCCAACCGCGATAGTGCCAACATTCGACCCTGCAACTAATTTAACACTCACCCGAGTGCTTGGCTTAAAGGCTTTGAGCTCGTAAATTAGCTGCTTAAGATCTTCTATACTGTAGATATCATGCAGCGGCGGAGGTGATATCAGGTCCACATTCAGATTTGAATGCCGGGCGCGCGCGATCTCTGGGCTGACCTTTATCCCCATTAACTGACCGCCCTCTCCCGGCTTGGCCCCTTGCGCCACCTTGATCTGAAACTCCTCGGCACCGATCAAATACTCACCAGTAACACCGAAGCGACCCGAAGCTACCTGCTTGGTGCTCGCTGAAGTTCCATCGATGTAGTAGTATGGATTCTCTCCACCCTCTCCGCTGTTGCTGCGACCACCGATCATTTTCATGGCCGCTACGATATCTCGTTGCGACTCTGCACTTATTGCCCCGAAGGACATCGCTCCTGAACCAAACAGCTTTAAGATATCAGACCGGAGCTGGATATCATCTATTGGCAGCACATCTCCGCTCTCTTTAACCCTAAGCAGCTGTCGGATAGTCACCGGAGCATCAGCGTCATTTGACTTGAGATACTCTTCATAGACCTCCCAGGCTCCCTGCTGACGCGCGAGCTTGTGCAGAAACCTCGAACGCGCACTGGTCATTGAATGCTTCTCTCCTATCGTGCCCTTATTGTGCTCTTTAAAGATGTACGTGGCTGGAAATTTGCCGCTGGGCGCGAAACTACGCGCTGTCTCTGTATCAATCAAAATCTTCTCTACGAGCTGATCGATTCCGATTCCTCCCAGGGGGCTCGCAACTCCGCTAAAAAACTCGCGCACGATCTCTTTACCTAAACCGAGCGCTGTAAAGAGTCGCGCCCCATGGTAGCTGCGAACGACCGAGATGCCGATCTTCGCCATCACTTTTAGCAAGCCAGCGTCAAACGACTTGATGAGATTGCGCTCGCGCTGTTCACTTGGAATTTTTTGAAGCTGCGAATCTTGGTCGAAACACGCAACCTGCAGAGCCAACCTCGGACAAACTGCTGCAGCACCAAATCCAATCAGGGCTGCGACGTGGTGCGCGCTTCGCACCTCTCCCGTATCAACAACGACCGATGCGCTCAAGAGCTCACCAGCTTGATTCAATGCCTTACTTACTGCTCGAAGCACCAAAAGACTTGGAATAGGTGGATGCTCAAAAGTCGCCAGTCTATCAGTGACGATAAGGATACTGGCACCATTTTGAACCGCAACAACAGCATCCTGAGCTAGCTTGCGCAGCTGCGCCCGGAAACCAACAGAGCCGTGATCACGGCGGAAAGTCATGTGCAGCTCCCGTGCCTTTATGTGCGCCTGCACCCCGCTGTCTACAGCTAAGCGTCGCAGATACTCGATCTGACTAAGGCTTAAAACTGGGCTCTGTAGCTCGATCGCACGTGCAGGTGGAATAAGCTCTTTAGGAGCAAATATATTAGGCCGCCGACCGAGGTAGGTTGTTAGATCAGTGACCATACTCTCGCGCAGATAATCGAGCGGAGGATTCGTTACTTGCGCAAACTCTTGGTAGAAATAATCAAAAAAGCTTCGCGGCTCATTTGATAATATAGCTGGACGCGCCGTGTCTCCCATCGATCCGATCGGCTCTTTTCCCTCTACAATCATCGGAAAGAGCAACCGCTCACGATCTTCTTCTGTGTAACAGAAGAGGTATTGCTGCTCTAGATCAGGCGCTTCAGCCGCTCTCGCGCCGAACTCCAACTTGAGAAGATGTGGGTCAAATCGAGCATCGTGGTTTTCTCGACTCTTACTAGGATCCTCAAAATGAATCTCGCCTGAACTAAGCTCTACACTCACCCCTGAGCCTGCACGCAGCGTGCCTTTCGCTCTTACGCTCTCTTCAGCGATAGGAAACGCCCCCGCCTCTGAACATAGGTAGAAACGGTCGTCTGTGATCGTCCAGCGACACGGCCTAAAGCCGTTTCGATCAAGCCGTGCGCCGATCTTTTCACCGTCGCTGTAGGTGATAAATGCCGGACCATCCCAAGGCTCCATTGCTCGGCTCCAAAACTTGTAAAAAGAGCTGTGCTGATCGGCAGGAGGGATCATAATTGCAAGGATATCTTCAACGTGTGGAATACTGCTGCGATATTTCAACGCCTCAACCATCTCGTTAAGGCTCCCTGAATCGCTAATTCCGGCGTGGGTAAGCAGCTCATCAAACGGCAGCCCCAAAGCATGTTCGCGAGCGAACGCCCACGAACGGTTTCCGGCGATGGTGTTTATCTCGCCGTTATGAGCGATCAAACGAAACGGCTGAGCTTTATCCCATGATGTGCGGGTGTTAGTGCTAAAACGGCGATGCACGAGTGCAAACCGTGATACGTAGTGCGGATTTTGTAGGTCGAGGTAAAACTTATCGAGGTGCTCAGCTTTGGTTAGCGCCTTGTATACGATCGTTGTTGTTGAAAGCGAGGTAAAGAAGAACTCATTATTGAAGCCGCTTTCTTTATGCTTTGTGCGCGTCGCCTGCTTGGCAGCGTAGAGCAGCTTATTAAAAGACTCGTCAGTGCGACAGTGTGCCGGTCGCTCAATGATTACATGTAGGATCGCCGGCAAGCTCTCTGTCGCCTCCTCTCCCAAAACCGATGTGTCCACCGGTAGATCGCGATAATCAAGAACCTTCATCCCCATGAAAGCGAACGTCTCTTCAAATATTTTGAGCGACTGCCGCAACCTCTGTGGCTCTTTCGGCATAAAGAGAGTTGCCACTGCTATTGAACCACGGGGATAGCCGAACAGCTCAAACGGGATATCAGTCATGATACCTGCCCCGTCGCCAGTAACCTTATCAGCGCCGCAGGCACCGCGGTGCTCTACACAGCGCAGCGCGTGCAGAGCCTGCTGTACGATATCAAAGCTGGCTCGACCTGCGCGGTCGGCTACAAACCCAACTCCACACGCATCACGCTCTTCTTGAACAAAGGGCGTAGCAGCATTACGCAAGGCTGAGTCTTCAGCGGATAGCAGGCTAAGGGATGGTGTTTTCATAAAGCACACCGAGGTTGTAGGGCACTAAAAAATTACTTCGTAAGAGAAGCTAGCCCCCGACAACCAGCACGTGACAGAACTCAGCGATAAAACTGGTATTTTGCCATGCACTGTGGCCGCGACTGATGTGCGTTAGGGGCCGTTGCTCTATCAGAGAAGAATAAAATAAAGTGTTAGAAAACACTACTACAATCGCTGGCCCATGTGACTACCGCAGAACAAATTGTATTGAGAGTGCCGCCCCCTGCACCCCTGAGGCATTGACACCCGAATACGGCACAGCAGTCATCCTATACAGCTGCTTACTGTAAGCCCAGGCTGGATATGCACTTGCGGTGCTAGGCGCTATGGAAAATGGGCCGGTGTTGTCTATCGATACCGGCGTTGCGTCAAGCATCCACTGCACACTCGCAACCCCTGCGCCAGCTAGATTGGCCCGTATATTAATCTGCGGCGACGCTCCTAAGTCACTCAGATTTATCACTGTCCCATCTGGGATTAATGCATAATTTGAAAAAGGCTCGCCTGTTGCCGCATTGATGAGAGACAAACTTGACACGCCAAACGTTGCATTAGTGGGGTTAATCGTAACAACACCATTTCGTGACGATCGTAGCACTGTATCAGATGCTTCAAGCTTCACCAGGTAGGTGCCAACACTCGACGCCGTCACACCAGTTGTAACACTCGTAGGGGCTAAAAAACTCAGCGTGCCAGGGCCTCGTACCTTGGACCAGAGAACCTGTAGGATTCCCGTGGGTCGCCCATCATCGGTTACTGTGCCTCGCAACGTAAGCGGCGCACCGCTCACCACAGTTTGCGCTAATCCGATATCAACCACAGGCGCAAGATTCACCGGCGCCGGGGTATTCGTAGGGGTTGCCGTTGGTGTTCGTGTAGCGGTCGGGGTCGCAGTCGGCGTGAACGTGGGCGTCGGTGTAGGGGGATCGCCAACTGTAACGGCAGTAGTGGCAGTGCTGCTAAAACCCGAAGGGTCCCTGACCGTAAGGGTCACAGCATACGTGCCAGGAGCCGTAAACGTCCGGCTCACAACTGCATTAGTCGAAGAAGCTCCGCTTCCTAAATCCCAGAAGTACGTTAGTGGGTCACGCTGCGGATCAGTTGAAGCGGAGCCATCAAACCTCACCGTCAGAGGAGGAGTTCCGGCTGATAGTGAGCGGTTAATCACGGCGCTGGGCGCAGTATTTGTTATGGCGGTACCACTCAGTGTAAAAGCTACACTGAGGCCATCGCCCTGCAACCCTTTTCCACCAGCAAGCGCATACGGAACCGCTGTTACAAGGTAGCGCTTCCTGGTGTACGGCCACGCGGGCAGATCTACACTGGTGCTTGGCTCAATTGAATAGGGTGCATTATCATCACTGCTCGAAGCGACCGCATCTTGAAGAAAGACAACGCTGCCCACACCTGCGCCTTGCGTATTCGCACGCACATTTATAGCCGTAGTTCCAAGCGCAGAAACAGGAATGACCGCACCGTTTCGTATCGCCTCATAGCCTGGGACGACCTGATCAGTTGCTGCGTCTATTAGGGACAGGCTGGTAACCGCAAAGGCTGACTGCGACGGATTAACTGTTACTAAAGTATTTTGGGAGCTACGCAGCAGAGAGTCATTACCCTCTAACTTAACGAGATAGGTTCCTATAGTAGAGGCCGTAGCAGCCGTAGAGGGCATCGTCGGAGACGAGAACGTTAGTCCGCTAGGCCCCCTTACCCTGGACCAAAGCGACGTCAAGCTACCGATTGGCAATCCATCATCAAAGAGCGTTCCATTAAGTGAGAAGCTCCTACCAAGGCGCACAGCCTGCGGCAGAGGCGCCACAACCGCCGGTGCGGTATTGATGGCGGTTGATTCAAAAACTACGATAGTACTCACCGTTTCGGCATAGTGTCCCAAGGCATCTGTGACGCGAAGCGTCACCGGGTACCTACCAGGAACAGAAAATGTGCGCGTGACTGAGACCGCACTCGCGGTGTCACCCGCGCCAAAGCTCCACCGATAAAGCAGGGCTGTTCCCTCTGGATCATTCGAAGCAGCGGCACTTAAAGCTGCCGCAAACGGGGCAACACCAGCCAAAGCCGGCGCAGAGATAATCGCCGTTGGTGGCAGATTACGATAGAGCGCCTTGAACGACGCAGGCTGACCTCCCACAAAAAAACTACGCTCACGTGACATCAACCCATCATCCCACGAAAAGAAACTTCGCCCCTGATGCAGCGCATCAGCAACCAAGGTCTGCTGAGAATTCTGCACTGGGTGCGCTGTGTAGGGCGTGAGAACCTGAACCTCTTCATCAACGTAGGTCATCTGCGCGCCTATCGGATCGCTCAAAAAGGTTGTGTCTGTAATTTTTGGATTAACAACTGTGCAGGCTTGGTCATCTAGACCGTCCCCTGCCGAGGCAAGTAAGCACACTACATACCTTGTATTGTCACTATGCTCGCCCGCTTCAAAGCTTCCTGAAGCGACTCCAGTTATCTCGTCTACTAAATGCTCATGCAGGTTGTGACGCTGAAGGATCGTCCACGTCAGCGAACTTGCTGGCACACGAACACCATCAAATTCAGCATAGCCAGAGAACTGAATCGTATCCCCGATAGCATAGGTTGTATCAGCCGTCGGAGCTGTTATCCGAACTTTAGGTGGGCTAACGCCGGTTCGAACGATCACTGAAGCCATCGACTCAGCAAAGGGCGCTGTCGTCTCGCGCACGGTTACCGTGGCCTCAAATGTGCCGACGGTTTGATATATATGAACTGGATTTGCCGAAGTCTCAGCGGATCCTGAACCGTCTCCAAAATCCCACGAATAGGTCAGCGATTGACCATCTGCATCGCTGGTGCCAGTCGTATCAAATGTAACTGCAAGTGGCACCGACCCGCCTATTGGATTAGCCTTAAGCACTACGGTAGGCGGTGTATTACTTGATCCAGTATACCGATAGCGTCGCACCTGACTCTTGCGCGTCACTAGATCGAGAAACACCCCATAGAGATTGGTGTCTGGCCCTATCAGCAGCTGTACCGGTCCTCCTGAAGGCGAGATCTCTGTAGCGAATGGATTTACCGTCGGAACACCCCTTGAATCAAAAGTCAGGTACCGGATCGTGTGCTGCGCATAGTCAGCTATAAATAGAGCGCCGCGATACTTAGCTGGATAGGTAGAACCAGCATAGAACGCAACTCCAGTCACCGAACCTCCGAGATCCTTGCCATTTGCATCAACAGGATGTCGGTATGAAAACAGTGGCGCGACAACCGCTCCCAAACCTTGCTTGTATAAGTCCGCGCAAAACGGCGCTGTTCGAGAGAGATTTTGGAAAGCAGAATTGATTAAACTTACCGTACTACCTGTGCCCACAGGATCGTTGGTAGTATTGCCCCCTTCATAGCACGGCCAGCCGTGGTTTACCCCTTTACCAGAATTGACCTCTTCCCACGCACTCGTGCCTACATCACCAAGATAGACCTGACCTGTGGCTGAATTAAGGGTGATCCGAAAAGGGTTTCGCAACCCGTATGACCATACCCTTGAGCGGTTCGAGCTAGGGTTGCTTGGATCATAAAATGGATTTCCAGGAACGCCTGCGCCTGTATTGGGATCGATGCGAATCACCTTTCCGGCGAGAGAGTCGAGCATTTGGCTGCGCAGTGAGGGCTTCGTCGCACCACTATACGACGAGCCGTCTCCGTGAGAGGCATAGAGGTATCCGTCGGCTCCGAAGATTAAACTTCCCGCGCTGTGTGAAAGCTCGTCACTTGGTATGCAGTCCTCAATCGGAGATCCATCCATCGTGAGTCCCATCATACAAGAAGCTGGCTCAGGCAGAATGGTAGTGCCCTGAGCAATGGTGGGGGCAACGTGAGCTGCTATACTATTTCGTCCAAGCACTACTTCCATCGTTCCTGGCAGAGCAACATTGTAATTTTTAGCAGCATCTGCCTGCACCCTTACCAGTCGGGAAACGCGTGGGGTAATATCATCCGCGGGCAGCTCTGGCGGGTCGTAGGTGAAAAAAAGATAGACATAGGGCCGAGCGGGGAATTGCGGATCAAGTGCAATACCCCCTAGCCCACGGTCTGTTCTTCTATTTGTGATAGCAGAGATATCTATAAATGGCGTTGAGAGAAGGGTGCCATTTTGCGCTACTCGAATGATCCCTTCTTTTAGTGCTACATACAAACGACCCTGTGGTCCAAAAGCTACCGAGGTGGCAGGAGGAAGCTCTGACAGAATCACCTCCTCGACAAATCCGCTTCCAGCCACTAGCTGCGACTGTGCAGAGCTCTCCTGCAAAGCAGCCGCAATCGTTAACCCAATAAATGTAAGCCAAAAGACCCAGATCGCGCTGCACTTCATAACCGCCCCCGCATCGATACCACTCCACGATGCCGAAGCTATAGCGCACTCATTCACCAAGTAGCATGAGGCTAAACATAATACGGCTGTGCTTGGATTGCCTCTAAACACGCATGTGCGGCGTTGCCCGTTAAGAGCTTCGAATTGCATCCCAGGAGAGTTACAACTCTCTCTATGAAAGCTATTTGGAAAGCTGTTTACTGCCTCTCATGTCTCGCCCACGCAATATCAGCTGCCCGTGCGCATCCGCATGATTTTGAGGGGTGGCTGAACACCAACACGCATATCGCTCTTGATCATCAAAGACAGTATCAGCTCTATCTCGAAGCTCAGCCGCGTGTTGCAGACAACTGGCAACGAGCTGCGACTTTTCAAGGGCGCGTAGCGCTTGCGTATACTATCGACCGGGCCGTCAGCCTGTATCTCGGATACGCATGGACACCAGCTCTCTACGACTCCAATTACCACCGCGACTACCGCGATGAGCAGCGACTCTGGCAGCAGCTTACATTTCGTCATGATCTCTTTGGACTCCATTGGCAGCATCGCCTGCGCCAAGAGCAGCGTATGGTCATGCGAACCGATGGCGTCGCGAGTCGCACTCGATACCTTACGCGCGGCAGCTATGCACTAGATCAAGAAGAAAGCTTCGGTCTAACGGCGTTCAATGAGATCATGATCAACCTCAACGCCCTCGATAACGGACCGTGGAAGGGCTACGATAGAAATCGCATCTTTTTTGGCCCCTACTGGGTTATTGGGCCAGGACGGTACGAAGTAGGCTATCTGGGCGAGCACCTTAAACGGTTCGGTTCAGATGAGCGCTGGGCCCATGTGCTACAGCTATCAGCCTCTTATAACCATTAGGCCAAAAACTCTTAAACAGGGCTGTGACGGAACTCTGGCTGCTTGGTTTCGGTACGAGAAACGCCTAGAAACAATTCATGAACCCCACTTTTTGAAGATCAAAGAAGCTCGTATCCTGTTGCTACGATTTCCTAGCGGCAAGAGAATATTCCCCAGCCATAAAGCGCTTCCCCCTTTCAGTCGAAGACTAAGTTAGTACGTGGGAAGGAAACCTAGCTGTCATGACCGAACAACCAGAAAGCGACCAAATTGAAAGGCCCCGTGCCCCAGACAAAGAAGCTGAGCAGTGGCAGGCGGCTACGCAGTTTGCTGGGCATTTAAGCGAGCTGCCTTCTTCGATCCTCGCTCTCGTTCGGGTGCTTGTGGCTGACGAAGAAGCTGGCGCGGCCGAAGCTAGTAGCGGCACTAAATTCATCCTTATTAGACTGCTTAAAAGCGAGGTTTTTAGAGCGCCCTACTATTATTGCGTATCGATGTTCCGACCCGAAGCCTTACGCGGTCGAAACCGACCGTTTTCGATAACAGACTTTCTGCAAACTTTCTCTCCGGCTGAGCACGCATTCTTCACAGCCATGATCTTTATGTTCAAAAAGACTCAGAAGAGCTGCCGCGGGGCTGCCTTTGACGAGGTCGCAAAGCACATGCAACTGGGGATAAATCTGGGGTGGTCGATCGGCAGTTCACTCAAAGAGCTCGACCCCCTGCTTGGCCTACTCGTTGGAGCTTTTCGATGGCTAGGGACCCTGCCGTTTCTTCAGTACGACCCAGAGGGCTTTGAATCGTATTTGCGGCACTGCAATCAAAACAATCGAGTCCTTCCTGACACCAATTATGAGCTTGAGCGCTGGGGATGCACATCTTCTCAAGTTGGTCTTCTTTTGACCCAAAAAATGGGCTTTAAATCTAGCCTGGTTACTCCAGTATTTAACGGCACGCAGACAAGTGGCCGAACACCAATGGATACTCGGCCAGACTTTATATGCCGCGCGACCGATATTTGGCTTAGACACTTCCTCAATGAGAACCCAGATCTAAACGTACCGCTTCCTGCTGAATTTTACCTCAACGAAGCTGATAGACAGTGGATATCGAGCTGCATTGCCGATGCGGCGCCAAGCAAGCCACTTCAGTGGCTATTTGCAACCACCGATGATATTTCACCCACTCAGACTCCTGAGCTGTTTATCCCTGATCCAAAAGATCAGTTTGCAGACGTAGAAGGCTTTAAGACTGGCCCTGACGATTCGCTTTTGCTTGAAGAATAAGCTCAAATACAGCCTATGCGGGGCAAGCATAGACAAGAGGCTGTATGAACCTGCGGCTTGCCCCCTGCACACAACGCCCACTGCCGCTTCGACCCCGTCGTTAAACTGCCCTGACTTATTATTTTGAAAGACAGCGCAGCGGGCAGTGATTCTGACTACTTAAAAAATGTAACGAGAACTTCGGCTGTTCTTGAGAGGGGCAGGTCTATCGTAGCGACAGCGAATAGCTCGCCTACCCATATTTCGATCCGCCCCTAATTACTCTTCTGCTTCTCCAAGAATCTCGTCGTCAGCCATGTCCTGGTCATCCTCTGAACCTAAAGAAGAAGCAGCGTCTGGTTGTTCTTCCCCGCAGAACAGCTGCGGAGCCGTCTCGGGCGTTAGGTCACCCCTACGAGCAGAGAGCCAATTACTTATGCATTCATTTCCATCGAAAACAATGCTGTGCGATATCTCTTCAATCTTTTCTGATGAAAGATAGTACGATGGGTGCAACGGAATAGTCGGTGCGCTGCGGTCTTCAAGTATGTGTTGAATCCATACCTCTGACACCCTATAGGACCGCTCTATTGCGTCTTTTGATGACACTGGAGACCGTGTCGTAATTGCTCGCATTAAAGGACAGAGCCACTCGGGGCCAAAACCCATGCGCTGCATAAGAAGCAACCCAACCTGAATAGAAGCACAGCCCCACGCCTGCAGTTCGTACTCCGCGTCAGGTAAATTACGACTATTGCGCTTAAGATAGCGCATATAGTGACGCACCCCATCACCATCTGCCCGTGCCAGTGGCAACATACCGATCCAGCGAGCACATCCGACCATCATCCCCGATGCCTGCCCCACTGGACGTAACGCTTTTCCGACGTACCAACCGAGGTTTAAGCTGCGCTGAAGCTGCTCTGTCACCATATTTAGCAGCTCGCGATCAGTTCGGCGGGAGGTCGTTCGGTGTGCAAAAATCAGCGCTACAAGGAGTGCATGCTCAACATTCGAGAAAGAATCTATGAAATCCTGGGCAGAAAAAGGTTGGTCTTCAGGTTCCAGCCGCTCTGCCCTAAAAAGCGATATCGCGTGAAAATAGGGGGACTGAAACGAGCGGCTACGAAAGAACCTTCGCAGAAAGAAGGTCGAGGTGTGACTGATATCGTATGGGCCCACATTAGCATCTGAGAGCAGAGAGCGCACAAGGAAGGTCGCCGATAACGATGGTGCACCCAGCTGAGCAACCAGCGCCTTAGCCTCGTCCCACGTATCGTCACTGAATGCTGAGGGACTTACATCCCGCAGCTCTGCTGCGTTCATCGCGGTCTCGACTCTCTTGCTATCACGCTTTCTGTGAGAAGCAAGGCACATTCCTTCACTTCTCATATGAGGCAATCGGCCGGAACAAAAGATGGCTGTACAGTTGGAAGAAACTTTTGCCTCTGAGTAGTTAAAAAGCCTACCAAACCGCCAAAATACGCACCCAAAAACGGGACAAAGCGTGCATTTTAGCTACGAGAAAACCGCAGAAACTTCAATCACTACCACCTATTCCTATAGGTTCCTGCCTGACCACTGGCACTGTTTATCGTGAATTACCGCACACTAAGCTCATAACCCACCATAACTGCCACGGAAGTAGGACTCTACTTTAAGCAGAAACATTCGAGGAACTCTTGGCCTCGTTAAATCCACAGGAAAAAAAGATGAAAAAGGTAATAGAAGCAGCCACCACGTGGCTGTCAAATGCAGAAAACAGCGGCAAAAAAGCCGCTTCAAGCGCACCCAGGGTCGCCATCGCCGCCTGCATCGCAGCCGGCCTGGTCGCCCTGGCCGGAATCGGCAACATCTTGTCCAGCTCGGACGAGATGTTAGTGCTATGGATCGTCACCACCCTGAGACTATTGTTCAGGGCGGCCGTTGTTGTTGCACTTGGGTTTCTCGCGCGCGCTGCATACCGTATTGGGGTGCACGCCTGGGAGAAAAAACAGGCGGAACGGCAAGAGACAGGGCTAAGCGAAAGCTGAGCGTTGTCTCTTTTACGATGGCGTGGATTCTGCTTTTGAGACTTTGATTGCCTTCAAGAGGGTTTTTCTTAGGGTTTTATTGCAGAGTCCACTTCCATCTTTACGCCGATATTTCTTAACCCTGCCGCCCTCTAAAAATTCGCTATACGACAAGGCCGCCTCAACACCAATACGGATGCAGTATTCTGGACGGCGGTCTATGCGCACTGCGGCAATACCTGCTACACTCTGCGACAGCCTTACGAATATAAAAGCTAACGATGCCTACTGCGCCAATAATCAGCACCCAAGAAATTACTAAAGGGTTTCACGAACACCCGTTATTCTCCAACCTCTCAATCGCTATTCAAGAGGGCGAGCGCTTAGCTTTAATCGGCAACAACGGATCGGGTAAATCAACTCTTCTTAAGATAGTGGCGGGCCTCGAAGAAGTCGATAGCGGCGCTGTCAGTAGCAGAAAAGGACTGCGTTGCGCCTACGTCCCTCAGCAAGAGAGCTTTGATCTAACGCAGTCTGTCGCCGAGGTAGTCGAAGAGTGTCTGCTGCACCATGGAATCGACCACTATGAGCTAGCCAGACGTCTCAGCAAAACCCTCGGCATCGCTGGATTTGATGATCCGACAGCGTTGGTCTCATCACTTTCTGGTGGATGGCGCAAACGTCTCTCGATTGCATCTGCACTAGCTCTTGAACCCGACTGCATTTTACTCGACGAACCAACCAATCACCTCGATATTGACTCGATTGCATGGCTTGAATCGCACATCGAGCAGTTAAGCTGCGCCGTAATCTTTGTGAGTCACGACCGCTACTTCATCGAGCGGCTCGCATCTCGTGTGCTTGAAATAAATCGCAACTATCCGAAGAATCACATCGTGTGCGACGGCGGGTACTCAGACTTTCTTGAATATCGAGAGGAGTTTCTTGAACAACTTCAGCAGCAGCGTCGGTCACTGGCCAACACCGTGCGCCGCGAGGTGCAATGGTTGCGCCAGGGCGTAAAGGCTCGCACAACTAAATCACGCGCCCGCATCGATAAGGCTCATCAGCT
>JBIKWG010000206.1:0-5481 GCA_044356425.1 Bdellovibrionota bacterium
ACCGTCTTGGCATTCAAATCCAACGACTCCATCAGTTAGAGATCCGCTCCTTTCTGAATCCCATCCATTGTGGTCGCAAAGTGCAGAGATTCAACAGCGATTAGCACTCGCCCGCTTTGAGCCAGGCAGTGCGCTTGATGCCAAAGAAGTTGAAAAACTGGCTCACCACTTCCAGAAGTCCCCGTCAGAGATGCTGACTAGCTTACCTCAGTTTGATCTGGTTGCTAAAACCACTGCATACGACTCTGTCAGAGCTTTGTGCTTGCCACCTGGCATCTCCCTCTCAACCCAGGAGCTCCAGAGCTATCAGCAGGAACTAAGGGAGATGCGAGCGAGACGTCCAGAGCTATTCTCTTCAGAAAAGCACTGGAGCGACGTTATATTTGAACAGGAGCAGCAGATCGGTCTTGAGATGCTGCGCAGAGGAGTGGTTCCCCTGGCTCCGGCCACAGAGCAATTAGTGGCCTCTCAAGATGGCTCAGACATCCTCGGCAAACGCGCCACCCTTCTCTCTAATCCCTTACCAAGCATGCTTAGCGTGGAGCCGACGCCTCTACCGAAATCGGTGCAGGATTGGTGGCAAATCGCTGATTGGAAAAAGCGCGGATCGCCCGCTACAGAGTTTGCACGTCTTGCTGCCGCAATTGATCGCACGCAAGGAGCAACTGCTGACGAGCACTCTCTCGGCGCGCTAGACCTATTAATCTACGCCAAGAACAGCAATCTTCAAGGTGGGCCAAACTCACCCGAAGCTGTTCAGGCAGTTCAGCACTATCAGCAAAACAAAGACACCCTTCCGCTACTGGGAGATACTCTCATCATCGTAGCCTCGTCCCCTTACATGACCCTGCAGACATCAAGATACTCTTATAGCCCCAACTCGATGGTAGATGGCTCTTTGCCGTTCGAGCAGCGCGTGAGGGCGCTCGGCTCGGACCTCGACACGGGCGGACTTCGCGATCACCTTCTGATGCGTGAGCTGAGTCGCGAGCTCTGCTCGATGACGGGTGAGAGCTTCTCTACGACTGTTACTCCTGTAACATTCTCGGGGAGCCTTAGCGGGCAAGGTGCCGTGTTCGATGTGTGCAAGGCAGAGGGATTTTCTCAGCCCACTGTCGCCCGATTAAAGGGCTGCGACCACAATGAGCTACTCAGCAAGGTCACGCAGGTATATGATCTCTTGCATTCGTCCACTGACAAGGCAACAGTTGCTCGGATGGCGCTTGAAGTGCTTCCTTCAGTTGGCGCGCAAGAAAGGTTCGAGCTCATCGCACAGTTTCTTCCAGAGCCGTCACCACTGCGCGACTATTTTCTTAAGCGACTGGTTGCAGAGTATCCCGTTACACTTGAACAGATAGAGACATTTCGCAGCGCACTCACCAGCGAGAGCCTGATGAAAAACGGTACGGTAAAAGCTGCCTCCACGTTCCAGCTCATCACGATGGTGGGCTCTCTTTCCGGTGAACATCGACAAGAAGTCGCTGAGTGGCTATGCGGGATGAAGAATGATGCGCCCTGGCACCTCCAGGCGTCCGCTGGGGAATACGGGTTCAGTATCGAAAATCAGCCCAAACTCTTTGCGGCGCTAACCCCTGATGAGCGAACAGCGGCGCTTCGAGCGCTTCTCCTTGATCAGTCAGAGAAGGCTCTCGGCGCGCAGGACAGCGGCCCGACATTCAGGGCAACCACACTGGAAGAGAAGCAGCGTCTCAAGCAGTTCGTCGGAAACCTCGTCGACAAGGTGATCGACTCACACGACCCCGCTTACAAACATATCAAGATGACTGCTGAGCTTCTCTTTGAGCATGCTCGACCCGAGCGACGGCTGCATTATTTTGACGCTCTGTCTCGCGCGTATCTCCAAACTCAAGCGGGGGAAGGACCGGTCGCTCGTGGCGAGATAGTGGCGCTATTCCTCGAGCAGACCGGCCCTCTTGGATGTAAATTAATGCAGATGTTGTCTCACGACAAGAATCTGCCTGAGGACCTACGAAAGGCTTTCAGTGATCGCCGCTCGGGTGTTTCGCCCTTCAGTGAGTTCGCGGTGGCCAGCCGAGTTACGGACACTGACACTACAGAGCACTCGGCGCTCACCATTGAAAAACGGCTCGGAACTGCATCTATGAAGCAGGCGCATCGCGTATCTTCTGAGGAGGGGCATGCAGTTCTCAAGGTGCTGCGCCCAACAGTTGAGAAATATCGCGAAGAAGACTTTGCGATCTGCGGAATAGTAATCGACTCTTTGAGAAAGAGCGGCACTCCAATTCCTAAACACCTCATCGCCTCTCTTCAAGAGGTAGTGCGTGAAGAGAGCGACTTAGAAAATGAGGCGCGACTTCAACGAGATTTCAAAGCTCAGGTGACAGGACAAACATATAACACATTATCGTTAGCGGTTCCTGCTGTAAAAGAAGCGCATAAGGATTGGGCGCTTGAAGAGCTCGCTTCCGGTAACCCTCTTGCAAAGACCCCAAACGCTGGCAAAGAGTACCAAGATGCGTCTCTTGCTGCGGGTAGCTCACTTCTCAAAGACATTCTTGCCAAGAGGCTCTACCATGCAGATCTGCACGACGAGAATATCTTTCTTGATACTCAAAAGAAGGCCCTGACATTTATCGATTGCGGTGCTATTGGGCAGGCGTCCGACGAAACCCTTGCCTTTCTTAGGGCCTTCCTCAAGAAGGATGCTCGCGCTATCATCGAGATCTTAAGCCGCGACAAAGGCAGCGCCAACGACCTCACATCCGACCATGCTAAGGCGGCGAGCTTACAAGCCACGCTACAGACCGAGATATTCGACGGAAAGGTCTCACTTGAAGAGCGTGCCAATCGGCTCTCGTATACGATCCTTGATAGCGTCGTTCCTAGTCGCGAAATTCGCTACCTCATCAAGGCACTCGGTGTCGGAGGCCATCATCTTGAGTCTCTAGTGCCCTCGTTCAAGGACATCGCTTCGCCGGGGCGATTGTTTGAGAAGTGTCGCGTGTTGTGGTCAGCGTGGCGTGTATTACGTATTTTGCCGTGGTCCGCAACTTGAAATCCCTAAAATCCCTGTAGCGGGGCTATAGCCCCAAAGAGCAGTGTGGGGCGCCGAGACACCTAGGCGTTAGGAAGATGTAACAAACCCGCAAAGACGGAAAAAACAATAATCAACAGGAGTGTAGATACACGAATCCCCCGCGAATCAGAGAACGCAAAAGTCTGATGTATGGAAAGTCTAGCGACCCAACGCGTTAGCGAGCTTAGGCATGGAAGGTGGATATAACCCTGGGGGATACGGCACTGCTACCTCCCCAAGCTTCCACATCGCGCGAACACTTCGCGCCTTCCGCATGAGTGCTTTGAAAAAAGTAATGAACTCAACACGCACACTGCGCTTCTCGGAGAGACGCCACATACGCCGCCCCGTTCGTCTCGGGTGATAGGTGGTGTCGAGCACCTGCGAAAGGAGCTGCTCCTTGCTGAATACGCGCCTCTTCTCGCACATTCGCTTGTTCTCAGCGCGCTGCTCAAGCAATTTGACACGCGCAATCAACAGCTCCTTAATTCTCTGCTGTTCCATTAATAAGAGGATAAATCGCTATTTTATAGGTAGTTGAACTGAATTGGTTGGTGGTGGTTGCCCAGTCCGCATTCTGCCGAAGTGGGTCAAGCGAGGGTGGAGATGGGAGGTCGGTCCGACCTTGCGATGGTTTCCAGGGTGCAAATAGAGCGTGGAAGGGCGAGCTACGTTGGCAAAAATGGCGTAAGGCACGCACTCTTGCCGTTCCGTCACCAAGGAAGCGGAATTTATCAGTTATCAGTTATCAGTTATCAGTCATCAGGTCAGGGCTCAAATGAGTCGTAAGAGGGGAGTTCATCGATAGCCTCTATGGTGTCGATGAACTTAGGAATAGGAGGCGGAGCCTGAAAGTCTGGGATCCCTTGAGCCTTCATGATGTCTTTGATTGAGTGCTGGTCTTGGATCAACGCGATGATTCGAATCCTCCTTCGCCTTTCAGGCTACGGCGGACAGGTCTGTGCTTTACACGTGCCTTCGACCCGAGCTCACGCCGAGGGTGGGCACTCGAAGGGATCTATCTCGTAGATTCTCTTTATGCACGCGGCCCAACTGCTCTTACGGAAATCTCTTCGATAGTCACTCTCGGTTTCTTCAGCTGGAGGAGGAGCAAGCTTAGCGCGTTCGCCTCTGCGCCTACAGGAGTAGCGACCGTAGTAGCGTGCGATGCTCTCGTAGGTTTTCGGGATATGAACTGAGAGCGCTGCCAAAAACTCCAGAGCATCGAACTTCCTCCTCCGCGCAAGGCTATGGAGGACAGGCGTGAGCAGCTCCGTCCTTAGTCGACCGTTGGAAAGACCCTCCAGAGATGCGTCCAGAGAAGATTTCAGAATGGCCCCATACGTCAGAATAGCGTGCCTTTGTTGTTGATTTACGAAAGGAGCGAGTGCTAGGGTTTCGCTCAGTCAACGGCAGCTAACGGTGTCGTCGTCCTTCTTACTTTTTAAAAAGCACAGACTCTGCCTCTCTTTCTTACGAGGCCTTTTCAATACTAGTTCGTTTCTTTGGTACACGAAATTCGTGCTTTTTCGCGCTGGGATTCGTGTTGCCTTTGATCCGGAGAAGATAGGAGAACAAGAGATGACTCTGATAAAAAGTAACTTTCGCGGCACCCCTAGCATTTTACTCGGGTCGGACTGTGATGGAACCACTTTTGAAAACCTGAAAGCACCCGCAGGGGCGGGTAGTCACCACGAACAGAGAGAAAACGACCTCGCTATGCACACGTTTCGACGGATGGCTGAAATGCCAGGGGTAACCACTATGTTCGTGACGGGCCGCAACATTCGTGAACTGCACCAGGGATGTAAGCACTACGGGTTCGAAGGAATCAAGCTGCCATTTGTCGGGGTAGATACAGGACTCCATGTGTATGAGTGTCAAAACGGAGATTTGAGGTTCGATAACACCTTCAACAACCTCGTGTCAGAGCAGGCGCTCGCCTTAGGGTGGAACAAGCCCTGGTTAATGAGGCTTTTCAACAGCCAAAGCATAAGTGTCATACATCCAACACAAGATAGTGAGACCCAAGACCCGGATTCCCTTAAGGTGCAATGGGTAGTTCGCGATATGAGCCGCATGGAGGAATTTAAGGGCCATGTTGATCAGGCGATTCGTTACAGTTGCCACGGCGCTGCCGTTGCCATCAGCAGCTTCGATCCTGCGAAGCAGCTCGGCTTTCTGGATGTGATGCCGATATACCGCTTCGAGAATCCTGGAAACCCCGAACTCGATCCGGGAGTAACAGGCAAGGTAATCGCACTTGAGTATATCCGAAGACGTGTCGGTCTACCGGTGGACCGAGTCGCTTATAGCGGAGACTCGGGTAACGACACGGCAGCTCTCGTAAGGGGGTATTACGGTACCCTTGTCGAGAATGCGAGCGAGCAAGTGCGCAACCTCATCCTCCAGTCCGCCAAGTT
>JBIKWG010000207.1:0-5436 GCA_044356425.1 Bdellovibrionota bacterium
GCCCCCGTTTCTGCGGCTAGTTTCTGTCATTGCTATACCATTTATATCACTGCGGAGGTGCGGTGCGGCCGGTTATTCGGCCGTTTTCTCTATCGTCTGTGCTGTAGCCGGGGTACAGAGAGAGGGAGGGAGGGAGCTCTGCTTCGCTTGATACTGTAGCCCGGCTACAGCGGGGAGTCCGGTACACAGGGAGCCCGGCTACAGGGATGAAAAAGTTCGCTATCCTTCCCATTCGAGTCTGAGATCGTTAGGATTATCGAATGCCGTGAGACTTTGGCGAAGACAAGCAACTGCTTCGTTAAACTCAGCAGCGGTCATCTCGTCATCATTTTGGTTTCGATGATGGCTAATGACTTCATTTCCTATGGTCGCTAATAGGTATCCCGCTGAGCTTATCGCCGCTGCGAAGAAAGATAATTTTGTTGCAGAATCAAGCTGGGTTGAGCTTCCATCGTGGTTCCTGCACGAGACCTCTCTCCAGAATTTGGCATCGTATAGCACAATACGGCCCTGATCCTTCTCGCTTATCCTTTCGCGGTAGGGTGGAAGCCCGCTGAGCTGATCAAATAGCCAGTTCGATGTTTGTAGTGCCTTTTGAAGGTCGCTTGCACCAAAATCAAGTGTGGCAATTCGTTTGTCTTTTACATTTGGTATAGAGTCAAAATCAATCCGAAGAGAGAAATTCTTAAAATTGCCCCTAGTTACCACGAACGATACTCTGCCTGCTTTGTTCTCGGTATGCTCACGAAATTGCACTTTAAGACCGGTACCAAATTTATAATTTTTATCTATAAGCATACCCGTTTCGCCAAGCGCTGTTCTAAGCAGCGTTGTAAACTGCCGCATGTCGCTGATAAAACCGATGCAAAAATCAAAATCGATTGGAATCGGCACATGGATGGTTGGGTGGTCTTCGAAACCATCAGGAAAATAGTTAGTTTTCTCACGAAAAAGGCGGGACCACCGGGGCGACAAATTTTCAAATAGTCGCCCGATCAGTTCCGGGTTCACTGTGGTTCGTGGAAATAGAGGAAAATAGATAGTTGTTGGCCATATAGATCGTTCCTCGCCGAACGGGCGCGTTGATAATCGTAGAATGGCAAGGGCGTGGCCTGTAAGGTCTAGAACCGAATCAGCCCATAGACGAATAAGCTCGCGCTCCATGATATTCACGAGACGTTGAGCGTGTGGTGATTTTTTGGTTTTGTTGTGCAGCATCTGAAAGAGTTCTTTCAGTTCCTTATGCCATGCTTTGGCTTGATTAATGCCGATAGTTAACCAGGGCTGCACTGGGTCGGTACGCTGCTCCGGCATTTTAGGATGGCGACCGGCGACTAAAAGGTTGATGCTGCTATTGGGGTTTTGGATATCAGGAATGGCGAATGCAGCTATGACCCCAGTGATTGGATTCACCTTGAAGAGGTCGAGGTAGAAAGCATCATTAAGTGTGCCGGTGCCCTGGGTCGTTCTTTCAACGGCTTTTCGGAACAGATCTTGAATATAATCCGCGTCGGCTTGAGTTTGCTGTGTGAGCCAGATGCTCTCACTTATGCCTGTCCAATTCCCCTCGCAAGCTAGTTTGCACAGGAGGGTGTTATTCTTGATACCAGCATCTGTGGCTAGTTGCTTAAGCACGCTGTTTGAAGCGAGAACGTTTGCGATCCTGTGGACTTCCTCGGAGCTCGGTTGGTTGATAGGGCCGGGCTGCAATTGCCCTCGCAACTGTCTGCGGATCTCTAAGAGGTAGCGCCAGGTGTGTCCCGCTTGGGCAGGGATATTGTAGAGGGTTTCAGGCTGTGGGCTGCACATCCCTTCGCTCCAGTCCTTTTGGGCGATGGTACATGCTTGAGAACCTTCTTGTGGAATTTCTTCGCGCAGCGGATCCATATGGACTTTAAATCGACCGATTGGCACCTCTTCTTTTTAGGCATCAGAGTGGCCGCTCCTGGTATTTTTTATTCCTTTGGCTGAAAGATAACAAAGTAAGTTGGGCGTAAGCAACGAGTTGGGGTCCGAGAGGTAAAAAGACAGTATGATAAGATCCCAGCCACGCAGCTTCCGACACAGAGCCCCACCATGCGCCGAGGTTTCCGATGAAATGAGTTTTGAGTAATCGACTTATTAAACAGCTTCTCTTTGGTCACATTTTATTTGAGGCATAACGATAACTGTCTGAGGCAGGCTGCATATTAATTCCATTCGACGGGTGCGACTACTCAGAGCCGGGTGGACACGAACAGGTTTTTAAACTGCAGAGGATGGGCGAGCTTGCAGATATGGGCGGTCCCACTGTGACAACATATTCAAGGTTTAATCCATCTCAACCCGCATAAGAACTGTTTAGATATTTACCGAATGATGAATACAGGATTTTGAAAATTGCTTAGCTTGAAGTACCCCTCAGTCGCAGATTGCATTTGCTTGATCTAGGGCAGGTAGGTTGCTGAGACTCGCCTAGGAAATTAAATCGCGTCAGCATGCGTATCTTGTCTGGGAAGTGTGATGGTTATGCAGCTTTTAAAGCCCTTATATTGGAACTTAAGCCTCTTGCACTATGGCTGCTCCACGAAACGCTGCAGCCTCGCCAAAACGCTGGTATTGCGGGAGTTATGAAAGAGCTCTGTTCGCCGTTACTTAACGTTCCTTTTGTAAAATACGATAGTCTCATTGTAGAGCAGAAACCTACACTGGTAGCATAAATCTCTCTGTGTGGTACAACGGCGCCATGACGAGTAGCTCACACTACGATGTAATTGTAATTGGTCTCGGTGCTATGGGCGCAGCTTCCCTGTACCAGCTTGCTAGGGTCGGCAAGCGAGTCCTGGGCATTGATCAATTTCATCCACCACACATTCACGGATCTTCACACGGGGAGACGCGAATTACCCGCCTCGCCATCGGTGAGGGCACTGCATACACGCCGTTTGCGATCCGCTCTCACGAACTGTGGCGAGAGTTCGAGCGTGAGACTAATGAGCGGATGCTATTTCCCGTTGGGGGGCTGATCATCGGAGATGGGCACTCTCCGGCTCGTTTCCACAACAAGAGTGATTTTATCGGCACAACCATAGCGGCGGCGAATCACTACGGCATTTCACATGAGATCCTTTCAAGCTCCGAACTACGCGCACGGTTTCCTCAATTCGCACCCGGAGACGAGGCATTCGGGTACTTCGAACCTGGTGCCGGATTTCTTAAACCTGAAGTATGCATCAAAGTTCAGATCGAGTTGGCAAAAAAATATGGGGCGACCTTGCGGTGCGGGGAGCGCGTGAAAGAGCTTCGAGAAACAGCTCATGGTGGGATCGAACTATCCACTAATCTAAACCAGTACTCGGGGGAGCAGCTCGTTGTGACCGCGGGTCCTTGGCTCAAGGGTCTTTTTCCGAGCAAATTCTCCTCACTGCGCGTCACTCGCCAGATTCTCCATTGGTTTCCAATTAAAGAGCAGCAGGAGCTTTTTGTTCCCGGTCGGTGCCCGGTGTTTATCTGGTCGTTTGGTGAGGCGGAAGGTTGGATTTACGGCTTTCCCGCAATCGAGGGTAGAGAGGGAGGAGTTAAGGTGGCATCGGAGTCGTATGGCGACCTAGTAGATCCGGATAACGTTCCCCGAGACGTGTCACCAACAGAGACCCATAGCTTTTATGAAAGGCACCTATCGGATCGCATGCCTTTACTAGGAGCTTCGAGCCTCCGTTCCACCACATGCCTTTATACCGTGACGCCGACATCGGATTTTCTGCTTGGGAGACTCCCGCAGATGCCGCAATGCATCGTTGTCTCAGCCTGCTCTGGTCACGGCTTTAAACACTCAGCAGCCGTAGGAGAAACCGTTGCCGAGCTAGTCACAAAAGACTCCTCGCGACTCTCGATTACCCCATTTCTGCTGCTGTAGAGGGGATTGGTGGTAATCGATCGCTTTTTTGGCAAGTATCTGACTTAGGGGAGCGACCTTAGTCGGCAACCGTGAAATGGTCTCTTAAAATGTTGAAACGCGGAGTCTCCGGCTCTGCCGTGTGGTTTCAATGGTACAGTTAGAGCAAGGGGGGGTAAGTAATAAAGTAGCACTGCACAGACATGTATTCCCCTTTAGTCTACCAGGGGTCGGCTTGCAGAAGTCTTCAGGAGGTGGCGCGGCTTCCGTTGCCACAGGAGATGAGGAGATAATGAGCGAGTGCTAAAGAAACGCAGCAGAACCGAGTTGTCTACTTTCTGCCTTCCAAGTTGAGCGCGCAACCGATACGGCATCAAAGAGAAACCAGTGCTCTCCACTGTAGGTGTCGGTGCCTGACTAGGATCTTATGCCCAAACGTATGCTGAAGATATTCGATCAGCAAACCTAAGTTTCTGCAGACTGGGTATCATCTTCTTGTTGTCATATCGCGTGTCCCCAAAAATGATTTCCACATCTTTGAAAAGCTCTGGATTTCATCTCTTGTGCGACATTGAACCCATTCCTTGTTGCGAGTCCGTACTCCGCGATTGATCAAGATAGTGGAAGCCGGGCCCCAACTCTGAACTTCTCCTGCGCCAACAACTCCTGAGCGCCTGAGATTCCAATCACCACGATTGAAGTGAGAGCAAGCACGAGAGCAGATATCGATGAACGAATTTTTTGTGAGAGCATGATGAGCTGCCGTGAAGATTATGTAAGCCACCTACGTGAATCGAACACGTGACCCTCTCATTACGAATTTGTTGCTTGTCCAAACTCGTCTTAAAAGTAGCTTTACATTCAATAAGTTATATAGCTACAAGCAATTAACTTCCGAACTGACACAAAACCGACACAAATCCAAAAACCTACTCATTGTCTTTTCTGCAAAAACTCATCTAGTTGTTGAACACATTCGGGTAAGTTCTTCCGACCAAATCCGATACGAAAGTTTTGATTGCCGTAATCGTAGAGTGTGCTTGGTAGAAGCAGCACACCAGCCTCAGACACCAATTTATGACAGAATTTTTCTATTCCATCTGCGCCGAGATACTTAGGAAAAGCTATTGGCCCTGCCTTTGGTCTTCTCCATAAAAAGCTACTACTGTGTCGCTGAAAAAATTCATCCAGAATATTCAAGTTCTGCTTAATGATTTGCATATTGCGATCTACAATTGCCTTACCGTGCCTAAGTGCAAGAGTAGCAAGATACTCACTCGTAGCACTATTACAGATTGTAGTGTAATCCTTGAAAGCTGCCAAACTCTGATAAATTGATTTATTGCGAGTAGCAATCCAGCCAATACGTAATCCTGCTAACCCGAAACTTTTAGACATCACTCCCAGAGAGACTCCTCTATCATCAAGATCGCAGAGTGCAGTCAATCTATCCGCTTCATTGTATTCCAGTGTTCGATAGACCTCGTCCGAGAAAATTATAAAGCCGTGCTTCTGTGAAAGCTTAACGAGATGGTCAAACTCACTTTGTTTAATCAGATACC
>JBIKWG010000208.1:0-5401 GCA_044356425.1 Bdellovibrionota bacterium
CTACATCACCCTTGGACCGGGAGATTGTTGGAGCCTCTCATTGCCGCTCTTTCACGCAGGAGGGCTAGGAATCTTCTTTCGCTCAATCTGCGCCGGAAGCGCCGTAGCGATCGCTCTGCCGCACTCGCCGCTTCCTCCAACCTGTGCCGTTCCTGTTACACATGTTTCGCTGGTTCCCACCCAACTGTATCGACTTCTGAAAGGTAACGAGCGAAACTCCCTTCAAAATCTCTCTGCGATCCTGGTCGGTGGCGCACCACTTCCAGCAACACTGATAGAGCAAGCTCTTGCCCAAAAGCTGCCGCTTTTTACCACGTACGGATTAACCGAGATGGCCTCGCAGGTAACTTGTCAACAAGCGCAGCTTGCTGGCGAAGAAGCCACCGCTCCAGTTGGAAAGGTACTCCCCTATCGAGAGCTGACACTCTCTGACTCAGGGGAGATTCTTGTGCGTGGAGAAACGCTCTTTACTGGATACCTTGTTGGCGAAACTGTTGTGCCACCCTGCGACAACGCTGGTTGGTTTCATACCGGTGACCTAGGCCGCTTTACCTCTGATGGCGACCTTGTTGTAGTCGGGCGACAAGACGCTCAATTTATCTCTGGTGGTGAGAACATTCACCCAGAGATGATCGAAGCTGCTATCTCGTCGCTACCGGGTGTGGTGGCGGCTTGCGTTGTTCCGATTTCAGATAACGAGTTTGGACAGCGCCCCTACGCGTTTATTCTCACCGAGAATGGGGAAATAAATGAACACGAGCTACTTACAGCACTACGCCAGAAGATTCCTTTTTTTGCTTTGCCAAAACAGATATCTGCTGCTCCTTCAAAGATGGTGACCGCTACAGGGAAGCTTAGCAAGGCGGTTGCACTGAGTATTCTTCGGGGCAAGGAATAGCTATAGAAGCGCACCGAACATATTGAACTACGCTCAAGCAGTAATCTGCAGCTAACATGCAGAATTCAATTCTGTTCATCGAGCGCCCCTATAAATTTTACCCAGCTTAGCGTTAGACAGTGCGGAGAGCTTTGCGGTCACAGCGGGGCGACCCATCTGCAACCCTACTGATGGCCTGCAGAATGTATCCGAACTAGCCAGCAAAAATTCACCGAGACCTACGGGCCAGCGGTCGACCCATCAGACTCTCTGCACGCTTGCGCGCATCTACTTCGATGCGCTCGCACATGAGCTTACATAAGGCAATAATAGTTGGATCACAGATCGAGTAACGAGCAAAATTGCCCTCTCGGGCTCGCTCCACAAAACGATTGCTGAGTAACACTCCCAAATGCTTAGAGACATTACCCTGCTTCATCTCGGTAGAATCAACTAGCTCAGTGACGGTCATGTCGCGATCCATCAGCGCTCGCAGCAGCCTGAGACGCGATGACTCTGAAAGCACTGAAAAGAGCTGAGCAACCTCTTCGAGGTGAGCATCAGTCAACAACGTTTTCTTTTTTGCTTGCATACTACTCTATAGTAGTATAGCATTTTAGCTGTTGCGTCAATCACAACGTTACTCTCTATCGACGGAGAGCAACACGGGCGAGCAACCTCTGCAACCTAACAAATACAAACTGAAGAGAGCGTTATGAACGTAAGCCAGACTGCTATGATAACTCCCCAAGAAGCTGCTCAGCAACAATCAGCCGCGCTTCTCTTAGACGTCCGCACGCCGGCTGAGTTTGAGGAATCCCACATTGAGGGTGCCGTACTGCATCCGCTGCATGAACTACATCCCGGGCATGTAGAAAAATTGCTGCACAACAAGGTCGCATGTTTTATCATCTGCGGATCTGGAAACCGAGCTCAGCAAGCTGCTGTTAAGCTTGCAGCAGCTGGAATTACCTCCCTTAGAGTACTTGAGGGCGGCATGAAGGCCTGGAGGCAGCAAGGCCTTCCCGTAATAAGTGGCAAAAAAACCATCTCGCTTGAACGACAGGTGCGTATCGCGGCTGGCACTCTGGTTGTAATGGGAGCTGCACTTGCATTATTTGTTAACCCAGTATGGGTTGCGCTGTGTGCATTTGTAGGAGCAGGTCTGGTGTTTGCAGGGATAACTGACACATGTGGCTTGGCGCTCATTTTAGCTAAAATGCCCTGGAACAACCGCACGAGAGCTTGTGGCACAAAATACTGCTGCTCTGCGTGAAATCAGACGAGACTGCTATGTTGCTCCGACAAATATTCGATCCCTACCTCGCGCAATACTCCTATCTTATCGGATGTCAGAAGACAGGGGAGGCTCTCATCATTGACCCTGAACGCGACATCGATCGGTATCAAGAGCTTGCGGCTGAAAACGGGCTTCGCATCACTGCAGTGGCTGAAACGCATATTCATGCAGACTTTGTAAGCGGAGCACGTGAATTCTCTGCGATATCTGCAACAAAGTTGTATCTATCGGATGAGGGAGGCCCCGATTGGAGCTACCGATGGGCGCAAGACCTTGCAAACGCCCGCCTCCTTAAAGATGGAGACTCATTTCGCGTTGGAAATATCTGCATTGAAACGGTCCACACCCCCGGACACACTCCAGAGCACCTAAGCTTTCTGATTACCGACATAGGTGGCGGCGCACATGAGCCGCTTGCTCTTGCAACCGGGGACTTCCTTTTTGTCGGCGACGTCGGTCGGCCTGACCTCCTAGAGAGTGCCGCTGGCATCAAGAACGCCATGGAGCCTTCAGCGCATATGCTGCGAACCTCACTCGTTGAGCGACTAACGCCTTACGGTGACTACCTTCAGATCTTACCTGGCCACGGGGCGGGAAGCGCCTGTGGCAAGTCACTTGGGGCTGTACCTATCACGACGCTCGGCTATGAACGCCGCTTTAACGTGCCGTTTAAGCGTGCACGTGAGAGTGCGAAAGATTTTGTAAAAGACATACTACACGGGCAGCCAGATCCACCACCCTACTTTTCAACCATGAAAAGAGTTAATCGAGATGGAATCGCTATTACTCACGGCATACCGAAGGCAGCTCACATCTCTCCTGCGGTCTTGCAAGAGCTGCTGACCGACAAAGCAATTAAAGTGCTCGACACCCGGATGAGCAAAGATGACTTCGCTGCGGGCCATGTGCCCAATTCAATCTGCGCACCACTTCGCTCAAGCCTCTTCTCGCTTACTGCTGGATCTTTTTTAGATGCTGAAGATAAGGTCGTATTGGTGCTCGAAAAGGAAAGCGATTCTGAGCTCGCCATCCGCCAGCTCTACCGCATTGGTTTTGATTCTATCCTTGGATGGATTACTGCCGAAGCTGTTCAGGAGGCCGGATTATCTAGCGAACGCACTAGGATTGTGGAGTTCTCTGATTTTGACCCTGAAACGGTGAGTTCAGAGAGCATTATCATCGATGTTCGCTCGACTGCCGAGTATGAGACTGGCCACCTAGTCAACGCGCTTTCGATTCCCTACACCCGTCTTAAAACCCGCATCTCTGAGGTGCCGAAAGAGAAAAATATATTCGTGCACTGCGCATCGGGTCGCAGAGCAGCGCTAGCCGCCGCATTCTTGAAATCGGTTGGATGCCAGATAACGCTGATAGACGGCCAATACCAGCAGAAATAGCTCAGCTATTGTCTCTACGCGCACATCACCTACCGCTTTTTTGCTCGTGGCGACTCTGTAACACAGCTGATACTTCAGTCAACGAGCTGCCCTGAGATGAAAGTAAAACCATAAGATGAAAGAGCAGATCCGCACTCTCTTCGAGCAGCCGAATCCGATCGCCCTTAAGGGCTTCAATAACGACCTCTACGGCCTCCTCTCCTACTTTTTGGGCACTTTTATCAACTCCGGCAGCAACTAGCTTTGCTACGTATGAGCTATCGCTATCGCCCTGCGCAACACGAGACTTGATTTTCTGATCAAGCTGCTCAAGAAATGAGACTCCAGCAGCATCCCACTCACCGAAGCAGCTTACGGTGCCCTTATGACACGTCGGACCACTTGGTGTGGCGAGAATGAGGATCGCATCCGCATCACAATCAACCTGCACCTCATGCACAGCAAGAAAGTTTCCGGAGGTCTCTCCTTTGGTCCACAACCGACCCTTTGAACGGCTAAAAAAGGTTACCATCTGCTTTTCAAGAGTCAGGCGATACGCATCCTCATTCATGTACCCCAGCATCAACACCTGCTTGGTGGCATTATCTTGAACGATAGCGGGGAGTAGCCCATTACATCTTGTGAAGTCTGGTTTCTGCTGTTTCATAGCCGTACATCAACCCCTTGTTCCTGCAAGAATAGCTTTAACGTATCGATTGCGAGTAGTCCTTCATGGAACACCCCTGCTGCAAGAGCCGCATCTGCCCCACCAGCCGTGAGCACCGCAAGGAAATGCTCAACCTGCCCAGCACCCCCTGAGGCAATTAACGGAACAGAGAGAGCCTCCTGAACTCGGTGTATAAGGCTGATTGCAAAACCACTGCGCACACCATCGTTATCTATTGAGGTTAACAGGATCTCTCCTGCCCCACGCTGCACAGCCTCTCTGGCCCAAGCGATGGTGTTTCGTCCAGTTGGCACTTTTCCACCCTGAACATAGACCTCGGGGCCGCTCTCAGTGTTCTTTGAGTCGATCGCCACCACAACACACTGACTGCCAAACCGCTTTGCTGCTGCGTCAATCAGATCAGGACTCCGTATCGCAGCCGAGTTAAGCGCGACCTTATCAGCTCCTGCATCAAGCAAGCTAACAACGTGCTCGACACGTGAAATGCCTCCACCTACGGTAAATGGAATCGTTAGTGCCTTTGCCACACGAGCTACAACATCCAAAGTAGTGGATCTCTCTTCATCCGTGGCTGAAATATCGAGAAATACAAGTTCATCTGCGCCCGCGTCACTGTAGCGACGAGCAAGCTCAACCGGATCGCCCATGTCGCGTAGTTCAACAAAATTGGTGCCCTTTACGGTGCGTCCGCTCTTGATATCAAGACACGGAATAATGCGCTTGGCTACCACACAAACTCCCTTAGGTCCGAAAGATTTAATCGCCCAGCATAGAGAGCCTTACCAACTACGATCTCTGTAACTCCGATCGCTGCAAGCTCCCGAACATCTCCGTCCCCTGAGACTCCACCACTAGCAACTATCTCAAGCTGCGGATACCGCTTACGCA
This sequence comes from Bdellovibrionota bacterium, assembly GCA_044356425.1. Lineage (GTDB taxonomy): Bacteria > Bdellovibrionota_C > UBA2361 > UBA2361 > OMII01 > OMII01. Next base: position 5,130 of record JBIKWG010000208.1, read on the forward strand.
GTCCACGATAGAGATCCCAATCTGGCCCCTCAAGCATGCCGTCTCTACTGATTGAGGTGGACATCATCTTTGTAAGCCCACATCCACTAAACCGCCCAATAAGTGCGTCAAGTGAGGCCCTCCCCCGCTGCTGCCAACCGTTGATTCGCACCTCACCATCCAATACATCTAACCCAAGGATAATCTTTTCCCCTGAGAAGATCCCAAAGAGCTTTTCGACGAGCTCGGGATGCAACACCGCAAGAGAACCGATCATAACTGCCGTAGCACCG
>JBIKWG010000209.1:0-5391 GCA_044356425.1 Bdellovibrionota bacterium
CATCTGCGGTTTTTTCCCATCGTGAAAATCGAACATCAACCCAACCTCCACTTTCTCGCTACGAGGCTTTGCCTTACTTCCCTTGGGAAGCGCGGCAAAGCCCCTCCCTGCTGCGAAAGCGGATTTTGGGTTGCTCTTCGAATTTTCACGATGCGAAAAAATCCTCAATGTATCTCGGCGGATACATCTGTGGGTTTTTCCCATCGTAAAAATCGAACATCAACCCAGCCCACACAGTTTGAGCAAGATGGTGGACCTGCCGAAGTCTTCGGTGGGTAGGATGCAAAGAGTCAGTAGGAATATCTGATTGCGCGAGGTAACATTGTTAAGAGGGCAGCATGAGTAAAGCCGATACCACGCCGTTTTGTGATGCAGTAGTTGTTCGTGAACTTGGGTTGCGCGAAGGTTTTCAGGCGCTTCCAACCTCGTATCCAACCGAGAAAAAAATTCAGCTGCTTTCTCTTTTGATTGACAGCGGAGTGAAGCATATCGAGGTAACCTCGATGGTTCGTCCTGATCGTGTGCCGCAGATGGCAGATGCAGAAGAGCTAATTTTACGACTGCCTTCGGTTGAGGGCGTGCAGTTTACGGCGTTGTACCTTAATCAGAAGGGCTTTCAGCGAGCTGAGGCTACTGGTCGTTTGTCAAATAAGGGTTGGCTGTACAGTTCGCCAAGCGAATCGTTCCTCAAAGCCAACAATAATATCACTATAGCTGAGTCCCTTCTTGCGGTTCGCGACTGGGCAGCATCCTTCAGGGCTGTGGGAAAAGGTGTGCATGGATTGATGATTTCAACGGCATTCGCCTGCGAGTATGAGGGTAATTTTTCTGTTAGCAAGGTTATGCTGTTGATAGAAAAATTTATGGCTGAGTGCGGATCGCTTGGCGAGACGATTCATGAGGTGTGTTTGGCAGATACAGTAGGAAGAGCAGACCCGTTGTCTGTTCGACAGCTGGTCTCTGGCGTCTCATCACTCGGTCCATCTGTGTCGCTTCATCTTCACGATACCTGGGGTCTGGCATTGAGTAACGCATATGCTGGCCTAGAGGCCGGGGTGCGCATCTTTGAAAGCTCTGTTGGTGGGCTTGGCGGATGCCCATTTACAGCGGGCTCAGCGGGCAATGTTGCTACCGAAGATTTAGTCTACCTGTTTGATTCCCTTGGGGTTTTTAGCGGTATTGATGTCAGTAAGATGTGTTACGCAGCGGAGTTTGCCGAGGCGGTGGTTGGCCACCCTCTTGCGGGTCATATATATAAAACCAAGCGACAGAGAGAGTCCCGATAGAGTGATTTCATGCATTGAAAAGTTAGGAAAGGGTGATTAACCTTCCCTTATGGAAAGTTTCTTCGTGCCATATACTGGAAAGAGACCTGCAGCTGTTTGCATCAACGGTCATCGCCTCGTTATTCTCTCGCACGAGAAGGATATCCTAGAGGAGGACCTCGACCTGCTCGGAGCTGATCGGGTTAAGTCGGTAAAGATGGGTCAGTCTGAACAGGATCAAGAGAAGTTTCTGGGCAAGATCGCTCGTCAAGTCGATGGTGGTGTTGTAATCGCACCGTCAGGAATTGGGCTGAGGGATGTGATAAAAAATCTTGAGACAGAGCTTCCGTGGGTGCAGTAGTTGCGCAACGACCGTTGCTAGTTTGGCTGCTGATAGCGGTGCTCTCTTTATCGCTTTTCGGATGCCAGGCGGGAGAGATGAGACGGCCGCCTGGATATTTTCGTTTGGGTCTAGTTGACTCGTTGGCGCGCTCTTCTGAAACACATTTTTCTGATTATAAGATCCTGCTGCGCAGAGATAGTAAGGGCTTCTTCGCTATGAGCACCGCGTGCACCTATGATCTCACACCCTTGATGCGCGTGGGTCAATCGGGAGCAGAGCGTTGGCGTTCATCATACAGCGAGAGTGAATATAGTAATGATGGTGAAGTCCTTCATGGGCCAGCCAAGGCTGCGTTGCCCTACTATGTTTTACGAATCGCTCCGGGTGAGTATGGTGGAAAAGCAGACACCCTCTATGTTGAGGTTGGGGTAACACGAGCTAAAGAGTGGCGATTGCCGCTCCCCTAGATATCGGGCCCCTCTAAGGGTTACTTCCCCTGTGATTGAATCTGCAAAGGTTCAAGTGGCACTAGTTGGTACCAGAGCCATCCGTAATCAATTGCTTGAAGCTTTTCTTTGCTTTTATTGGAACGAAACTCTAAAAAGAGAGACTGTGGCTCGGTGCTCGCCGGTACCACGGGGATCACTTCAGATTTGTCGGGTGAGAGTGAAGCTCGAATGAGATCTTCTGATATCTTTTCTCCGCTCTTGCTCGCGACTCGAAATGCAAATGGCTTGAAGCCGCGGAAGTGGTACGATGTATCAGAGATCGTGGCTTCAATTCGAATAAGGTAATCATCAACCTGAATATTCTTGACCTGAATAGTAGCTGCAGGGGGCATTGCCATGCCTCGTGATAGGTTGGCGATATACACAAGCAGAGCGAGCAGAAGCATCTTTACCCCAGCAGATGGGCGTAATAATTGAGCGATAGCACCGCGACCTCGGGTTTCAAGCGTGCGCAGCTGCTCAATTCGATAAGGCTCCAGCCCAACTCGGCGCCACTCTGAGTCATCGAGGGCAATTAACGCAAATGCGAAACCAGTGTATGTACTAAGGAGCCAGAAGATCCCCTCTGCCGACGCTGCAAGGCTGTTAACTAGCAGTGACCTTCCATCAGGGAATGGGCTAAGTAGCGCTGCAGTTGCGAGCACTGCTAGGCCTAGAGGTGCGACCAGTGAGCGCAGGGCTGCGCGCGGCTCAGAAAGAGCTACCAAGAGGCTAAGCCGTAAGCTGACCGGGAGTTTGCAGCCAATAAGGGCCGCTACTGCATAAAAGAAGTAGTATCGCAGAGCCCAAGAGATGCCCACAAATCCTGAGGCAAGCAAAATTACGCGAGCTGGTTTGTTTGATGTGTATGCTGCAAGAAGAAATGGAAGGTTTACGATGCACCAGATGCCGACACCGAATGTTACAATTCGACGGATTGTGGTTAGGCGCTGGGTTGCCCCTCGCTTGACCCGCTCAAATCGTTGTGCCCAACGTATGCTAATTAGTGCAACTACCAGCGATTGTACGATGCGATCGAATAAAAGTAGGGTGCCTAGTGATGATACAGTTCGAGTCTCAAGCAGCGCATCTGCTACGGTTGTAGTGTTAAGCGCGAGAAAAAGGGGAATAAGCAGCACGATATCTTGACGCAGCATGCCTGCACTAACTTTGAACGGATCGAGCCTATTTTGTGCATGCGCCGAAGCGGGAGGAATTTGAGTCATATCGCACCAATTCAAGAAACAAGCGAATGGGTATTGAAAAAAGTTGTTCGCCGGAGGCCAGACGATACACCTGATATCACAGCAAGACCACCCTTTACGAAGGCGCAGCCTGCGGCAGTCGTAGGCTAGAGGCGTGGTCGACGAGGCGCTGGCTGTTGCGCTTTATTTAAGGCTTCTTCAGGTGCTTGCTTGGTCTTTTTAACATCGGCCTGGCCTCTTTTTTGATTTAGCGACTGACCAAAATAGCCGATGTTAGAGAGGGGAGCGAGGCCATCCATGAATTCAGTGTTTTTATACGGCAATCAGGATCCAAACGTTGCGGGTTTTCTTGAGAAGCTGGGGTATGCCGTGATGCATGCCAACGGCGAGACCGAGCTGGCTGATATTCTTAACGCGCACGCTGACATCATCGTAATTGATGGGCGAATAGTGCCTGATTTCGCTGAAGTATGTGCCTTCCTGCGCTCGCAGCCGCCTACGAGAGAGGTTCCAATCATTTGCATCAGCGATGCGGTACGTGAGGGGGACGACCGTCAGGGTGATGAAGATTTTCAAAGTCCTTTGGAGCGCATAGAGCGGGTCCTTGCGCCGTATTCAGTTGGTTCTCTGGTTGGAAAGATCGCTACACAGCTACGTCTCTCGAAGTTGGCAGGAGCAGATGAGCACAAGGCTACTCTAGCCGAGGCGAATCTTGCACTGCGTGATCATGCTGAGCGCATGCAGAGAGATCTACGAGAAGCGCGCTTGATCCAAGAGAGCCTCTTGCCGGCAGAGCTTCCCAAGGATGATCGCGTCGACATCGCGGCTTCGCACCAATCATTGGATGAGGTTGGTGGAGATTGGTATTATGTTCAGCAGGAAGTGGACGGAGCTATTTCGCTCTATATATCAGACGTGTCGGGTCACGGACTGCCAGCCGCGCTAATTAGTAGTATGGCGAAGCTTGCTGTGTCGGCATCATACGACCCTGCGGTGAATGTTCACTTAGAGCAGGCTGCCAAACTTCTCGGAGCCCAGCTACCGCCGAGTCGGTTCGTTACCATGGCGATCTGTCGATTCTTTCCAGAGAGCGGTAGGCTACAATGGGCGCGGGCAGGACATCCTCCAGCCCTGGTTCTGCGTCGCGGTCTCGGGGAAGTGGTTGAGTTGAAGGGAGATGGCTTCCCCGTGGGGTTTGTTGATACTCCTAGCTATGAGCTTGTAGAGATCGTTCTCGATCCAGGAGATGAGGTGCTTATCTTTACAGATGGCGTGAGTGAAGTTCAGAATCGAGCCATGGAGGTCTTCGGGCTTGAGCACCTCTCTGCTGCACTAAAGAGTCAAGCGCCGCATCAGAAGGCAGCGGACTCGTTGGCAGGAATTGTTGATGCCATCGATATTTTTCGAGATGAGAGGCTGCTAAAAGATGATGTTACTCTTATCCTTCTCAAACGCTGCGCCTGACGGTATCCTCGCTACTACTGTTAAGACGAGAGAATTCTCTCTTTCTCTGTCTGTTAATGATACCGCAATGTGAGTTCATTTTATGGTGCAATTTCATCCGCCGCTGAGTGGAATGCCGCTAGCGTTTGCGACTCTTCTCGTCGTGGCAGAGCTGATGCGTTTGAAGCAAGCGTGGCGATGTAAGGCGTCGGTAGTTCGTGGTGCGGCCTTAGTGGGCTGTCTGCTCGCTACCTTAGCAGCGTTCTTCTCGGGTTATCAGGCTAGTGATGGATTGCCGGATCTGGAACCCCCGCTAGCAGCAGCGCTTAGCACGCACCATGCTTGGGGTAGGATTTTGTTGATTGATAGTGTGCTGTTATGCACCTTCGCATGGATCTCAAGAATAGCAACGCATGGCAAGAAAATGTTCGAGGGCATCTACTATACAGTGCTGCTGCTCTTCATCGCTGGCGTGCTCTACGTTGGATCGCTCGGTGGCGCGCTCGTGTTTGAGCACGGCCTCGGCGTAACTTACTCTCCGGTTAATGCGCCTTCGACGGATCCTTAGCTTGGGAAGCGCGGCAACCCCCTCCCTGCTGCGAAAGCGGATTTTGGGTTGCTCTTCGCTTTTTGGCACGTGGAAAAAT
>JBIKWG010000027.1:0-18853 GCA_044356425.1 Bdellovibrionota bacterium
AGTTTGCATTTCCCGCGAATCCGGCTGGTCGATTGTTGGGGTCAGAGAACGTTCCGGGAGCTGTCATGTCGAACCATAGTGAGTACAGCATAAGTAAAAGTGCACACAGAGTGTAGGCGGGTAATGCCTTGCGAATAGTTGTATTCAGCGCAATGTACTGCGCGAGTAAACACAACATAAAGCCGTACGAGATTAGAAAGATCCATTTTCCTCCTTCCTCCCAAAAAGCGCCTGGTAGGGATGCAAGGACGAGAGAAGAGACAGCGATGAAGAAGAACGCAAGCAGTACAGGCAGATTGCTCGAAGTCGGATGCATGAACGAGAGCGGAGCTCCTCGAATTGTCCCGCGAAGAAATGCTACGAGGGAAAAAGGTAGCACCGAAATAAGTGCAGCAGCAGTAGCTGGTAGGGGCAGCAAGCCGCTACGAGTCATTGGCTGGTCGGCTACAGAGAAGAAGATGGTGAAGACGCACATTCCGTAGAGAAACCACAGGAGTGATACGCAGCGCTTGATAATCCACACAAAAAAGCCACATTGTTTCTTAAGGACAGCCTGGTTAATACGAGTCAACCAGTATCTGTATTCTACAGTCCATAGTAGCAGTTTGAAGTATAACGCAGATTAGAGCCCGTCTCGATGTTGACCTTAGAAACTACAATGAGGAGGAGCCCGAGGGCTGCTCGAAATCGTCTCGATAGTGCGCACGATGTCTGCTGTAGAGGATGATAGCGATTAACGACGTGCGGCCTGGTTCTCTGGTACAACTGACGCACATGACTCTTCCAGGCGCAGCACGTTCCACATCCCCCACGTATGAACCCGAGGGTGCTGCGCATACTGCAGCGCTTCGAAACGGAGTGCTATGGGTGTATTTATCGCTTGTATTTCAGGCAGTAGTAAAATTTTCTGTAGTAGTGGTGCTTACTAGACTGCTATCGCCGGCTGATTTTGGGCTGCTGGGTGTTGCGCTGATCTTCACAAGCATTGCAGAGCGCTTCGGTACCGTTGGTGTTGGTCCCAGTGTGGTGCAGAGGGAGGTTCTGACTGCTGATGAGCGTCGAACCGGACAGGTATTGTCTATCTGCTCAGGGTGTGGTGTTGCTGTGACGCTGTGGGTGGCAGCGCCCCTTGCGGCGCTCTACTTTCGTCAGGAGCACGTGACGCCCGTTTTGCAGGCGCTTGCGCTCGGATTCTGCCTAGATGGTTTCGCTGTAATTGCTGAGGCCTTGATGCAGCGACAGCTACTCTTTCGTCGATTGATGGTAATTGAGAATGTGGCCTACACAGTGAGCCATGCGGTAGTGGGGATTGCTCTTGCCTACGCGGGATGTGGTGTATGGGCGTTGGTGAGTGCCAACTTGTCGCTGCGCCTCATTCGTGTTGTTGGGCTGTACGTCTGTTCGCCCCGTAGCCAAGGCGGTTCTGAATCTGAGCGCGGTGTATTTCGATTTGCGAGTGCCCGTAGTCTGCTACACCAAGGCGTCGGATTTAGCCTTGGTCGTATCCTTAATTTTGTGTCGCTACAGGGCGATAACTTCGTTGTCGGAAGGATCTTAGGGCTTGAGCTCTTAGGGATGTATTCGCGGGCTTATCAGCTTATGGCGCTGCCAGCCATGTATGTTGGGCAGGTATTTGACCGCATACTCTTTCCAGCACTCGCTCAGCAGCAAAGCGACCGTGCTCGCGTAGAACGTTCGTTCCTAGCTAGTCTCGAGATCGTAACCATCGTGTCGCTGCCAACAGCGGTTGGAATGTTTGTTGCGGCGGATGATATTGTGCTTGCGCTGTTTGGAGAGCGGTGGCGGGAAGTCGTTCCAGTTCTCTCCGTGCTCTCTCTCGGCGTGTTCTTTCGAACTGCCTACAAATGCGCCGATACGCTGGTTAAGTCGCTGGGTGCAGTGTATCAACATGCGCTGCGTCAGATGATCTATACCAGCATGGTGCTCGCTGGGTCATATCTTGGAGCGATTCATTCGGGATTAGTTGGTGTAGCGTGGGCGGTAGTAGCCGCTGTTGCAACGCACTATTTCGTAATATCCCACCTTGCGGTTCACATGCTGCGCATAACATGGATGGAGATTGTTAGAGCGCACCTACCCGGAGCGTGGTTGGCCGCCTGGGTGGCTGCGACCTTAAGTTGTGTGCGCGCTCTGCCGTTTGTCGAGCTCTACAGCCAACCGATTGTGCGCCTAGGAATAGAAGTTGCAGCCGCAATACTGGTTGCAGTGACTGTTCTTCTCGTAAGTAACGGGCCTCTTCGAAGTGAATGTGTGCACCTTGTGCTTAGCCGTTTCTGTAAGTGGTTTTTGGTCCGAATGCCGCGGCGGGCAGTGTCCAACTAACGATATTTTTCACCTTCTACTATCGAAAAAAAGCTGCAAAAAGCGGCTGTAAGCTAAAAATGGCGTGTTGCGCAGGTTTATATGCGCTGCGGTATATTGACATGCCAAGCAGCTAGCGGGTATGCAATGCGTCATTAATAGATATATCGATTAACTGGCCTACATATAATGGGCGAAAGCTTCAGGCTAGATCGCATTAAGCACAAGCTAACTAACGGAGGAGATTGATGAATAGCATTAAGAAGAGCTGCTTGGGTGCGCTTGCTGTAATGATGCCACTGATTGCTTGCTGGGCAGACGATGCTGAAGAGATAAGGCTGCTAAAGGAGCGACTTCAGGCTCTAGAGGCCAAGCTCAATGCTCAAGAGAAGGTTGTTGAAGAGAAGACGACGTCGCTTGCAACCGAGATTTCAAAGTCGCGCATCGGTTCGCTGATTCCAGAGAAAGCTGAGTTGAAGGGTCAGTGGGGGTTGGGGCCAGCAGCGTCAGGCGTTTACAACGTGCCAGGAGGTCTCTCAGTTGGTGGATATGGAGAGGCTAATTTTCGCTCCTTTGTTGACGACGCAAATGGAAAGCCCAATCAAGCCGATCTGCTGCGACTCATCACATACGTGGGGTATAAGTTCAACGACCACATACTTTTTAACTCCGAAATAGAGCTTGAGCACGGCACAACCGAGGAGGCCGGGGGAGCCTCGGGCGATCAGGGTGGAGAGGTAGCTGTAGAGTTTGCATATCTTGATTTCTTGATTCAGCGCGAGTTCAACGTACGCGCAGGATCGGTGCTTATCCCGATGGGGTTCATCAATGAGATTCATGAGCCACCGTATTTCTACGGAGTTGTTCGGCCTGAAGTAGAGCGCGTTATTATCCCATCAACATGGAATGAGATGGGATTCGGCTTCTTTGGCCAGGCGCAGGCTGCCGGAAAGATCGACTATAGAACGTACATTGTGAACGGACTTCGAGCGTCTCGATTTGAGGAGTCTGGTATCCGCGAGGGGCGTCAATACAGCAGTCGTGCCCTGATGGAAGATGTTGCTTGGACAGGTCGCGTCGATTACAGCCCTGATAGTGTGCCGGGGCTGCTTGTGGGTGGTTCGATGTGGGTTGGCAACTCTGGGCAAAATGAAGATTTCATGGGCAGCACCCCACATGCATTGACGGTCATTGGAGAAGCTCACGCACAATACCGTTACCGTCAACTCTCTCTGCGAGCGCTTGGCTCGTGGACCAGTATTGGAGATGCCGATACGTTGAGCGCTGCAGCCGGTCAAACGATCGCAGATCGCATAAATGGCTGGTATCTTGAGGCGGGCTACGACGTGCTGCCGCATCTTGTGAGAGGCACGCGGCAGTCGCTCTCGCCGTATGTGCGTTACGAACAGCTCGATACACAGGCAGGGGTTCCTGCGGGATATCTGCGGAATGCATCGATGGAGAAGCAGATCTATACAGTCGGAATCTCCTACAAACCGATCGACAAGGTTGTTGTAAAGGCAGACTACAGAAACTTTCAGACGGATGGAGCAACTCCAACAGCAGATGAGGTGGCGCTGGGGTTAGGATTTGTGTACTAGCCAGGGCAGGTAGGAAAAGGGAGCTTGCCGAAGAGTTCGTCGGGGAGGAAGGTCGTCATAAACTCTTCGGTCAGCGGCCCAGCTTCGTGGTTGGGCTTCTCTGTGCTACAACAGATGATGATGAAAGCGAATTGCGGTTTCTTACAAACTCTACAGCGCGTTTCTTTAGTTGCTCTAGCACCTATACTTTTATGCATATACGCGCAGGAAGCGCGGGCCAATGTGTTTCTTGCTAAAGACGAGGCGCTCGCCGTGGCGTTTGCTGCTGGTGTTGAAGTCGTTGAAAAGTCGGTCGTGTTCAGTGCAGAGCAGAAGAGTGAGATTGAAACCCGCTCTCAGGCGAAAGTCGCTAGCAGCCTCTTTCACTACTATGAGGGCAGGCTTCATGGTGATGTCACTGGGTATGCTGTTATTCAAGCGCAGATTATGCGCACAAACCTAGCTGTGTTTATGGTGGTCCTGTCGAAGGATTTAATCGTGCAGAAGGTTGTCATGCTTGCCTTCAATGAACCGCTTGAGTACATGCCAGCAGATGGATGGTTTCGTCATCTTGAGGGTAGTAAGCCCCTCGCTGAATTAGTGCCTGGACAGGGCCTTCCGGCAATAGCAGGATCGACGCTGTCGGTTACGGGGATCTCTGATGGGGTGCGCACCGTAAAGGCGTCACTTGATGTTGTCATAGGGGAGAAGAGGTAAATGCGATTTGTTATCACGGGTGAGTGGACCCGCAATTCATTACTGCGAGTTATCGTACTGTTCTTTCTCTTCTACGCATTCCTGTTCTGGCTCACTAATTTCGGTTTGTATTTCTTCAAGATGGGGCTCACCTATCAATCAGTAGTTGATTACTACCAAGGGTCATCGCAATCGTTTACTCAGCCTAAGAGCCTGTTGGGATTGATGGAAGTCAGTCATTTTCATCTTTTCGCGATGGGGATATTTTTAGTTACCTTAACGCATCTTTTGCTTTTCGTTCCGATTAGCATACCAATAAAGCTGGTCCTGATTGTTGCGGCATTTGGTAGTGCTTTATGTGATGAGGCATCATCGTGGCTGGTCCGGTTTGTTAGCCCTCACTTTGCATACTTAAAGATTGGAGCTTTCGTCGTGTTGCAGCTATCTCTTCTCGTAATCATGGTCTTGGCTGCCTGGTCAGTAATCACCATGAAGCCGAGCGCGTATACCGATTCAAATGCTCGCCCGCGCGCTTCGTAACTGTGCGGTGTGTGCAGTGCTCGTGTTACTGTGCAGTGGGTGCAGCCGGAGCGTCCCACATGTAGCAGATGCTGAGGTCATCAACCCTCCGCCTCTGCGCCAGGTGCGTTACGTTATGGGCACGTTGCTTGACCTGACGATCTATCCGCCTAGCTTGGCTAGTGGTCAAGAAATTGTCGACGAAGTGTGTGCAGTTGCCCAACGGCTCGATAGTACCTTGAGTAATTACAAGATAGATAGTGACGTCAGTCGTTTTAACGCAGATCGGTCGGGTCATTTGCGAGTGGTAGCGCCCGATCTCTACCGAGTGGTCGAGCTCTCGCAAGAGTTAGCTACACAGACTGAAGGTGCCTTCGATATCACTGTGCGGCCGCTGGTTGAGATGTGGCAGCAGGCTGCTCAGAGAGCAGAGCTTCCTACTGAGCGACAGCTTACGAAGGTACGGCAACTGGTGGGATACAAGAAACTACTCGTTGGTAGTCCGTACAGAATTGGCAAAAGTGTATCAGCTGTTGAGATTGAAACAGGTGGGATCGGTAAGGGGCTCGCTGTCGATGAAATGACTTCGGTATTAAGGCGACGAGGGGTCACGAGTGCCTTCATTAACTTTGGCAGAAGCAGCATGGCTGCTATCGGTCATCGGCCTGATGGGAGCGGCTGGCCTGTAGTGATTGAGCTAGAAGAGGGACAGGAATCCGGTACGATCTGGTTACGTGATGAGGCGCTCTCAGTTTCGCGGGCTCGTGGCTCGGCATTTGTTGTGGCCGGTGTGCCATACGCTCATATATTCGACCCACGGACGTTGATGCCTGCCGAAATAATCCGCGGAGCTGCCGTTCGTTCTCTATCTGCAACAGAGGGCGAAGCCTATGTGAAATATTTAGTTCTGCGCGGAAAGCCAACTAAGCTACGTACATCGAGCTGGCATGAAACCGAATGGATCGTAAAGGCTCGTGCTGAACCAGCTGAGCACTCGTCTGCATTTTGGAAGTGATGACTACTTAGGTATCGTGCATGAAGCATGGGCGCATGAAGCGTCTAGTAGCCAAGCTGCTGGCATGGGGGTTCAGCACGGCTTTCACGGTGCTCCTGCAGCTGTAATGCTTCAAGGTATGCAGAGATCACTCGCTGCTCATCAAAGCGCTCTTCGGCAAGCTTTCTGCTCGCGTGGCCCATCGAGCGCAAATGTGAGGCGGGTGCTTTAGTAAGAGCTTCTAGCGCTGAAGTGAGCGAGGTCTGGCTATCTGGTTGCACCAAGTAGCCGTTAATGCCGTGTTTAACCGTTTCTCTGCATCCTTTCCAATCAGTAGTCACTACAGGCTTCCCCATAGCGAGAGCTTCGAGTAGTGAGCGAGGTACGCCTTCGTTGTAGGTGGATGGCAGCACTACGGCGGTTGCTTCTCGTAGAAATGGTCGCACATCATCGGTTGATTGAAGGTAGCGAATAGACCCATCAGCATGTGCGTCAAGCACTGCGTGGTAGAGTGCTTCGGATTCCGGACGTTCAGGATCTTGCGAGCCTAGCACCCAAAACACAACCGAGTCTTTGTACTTCTCACGCAGCGTGCGTGCTGCCTCAAGAAAGAGGTAGAAGCCTTTCTTCGGCAGTAACCGACCGAAGATTAAGAATGTGCGTTGTGGTGCGCATTCGCGAAGAGAGGCTGCTTCAAAGTTGCTCAAGTCAACCCCAGAGCCCGGCAGCAGCGCAGTTGAGCTTTTGGGAACTAACCCAAGTTTAACGCAGGAAGCTAGGTCATCTGGATTCTGAAAAAACACCCGTTGTGTATTGCACAGGGAGATCTTGTATAGGTGCGCTGTCACCTTGTTTACCAATCCGCCCTCAAATGCCTCTCCAAGGCCCGATACATTTGCAATCTGTGAAAAAGGAAGGAGCCGGTTGCAAAGACCTGCATAGAGGTTGCACTTTACAGTGTATGACAGAACCGCGTTGGGCTTGGTTTTTTGCAGCGCTTTGTATATCTCATAAACAGCTCTTGCTTCATCTAGTGGACTTGTTCCGCGAGCTGACATCTGAATCGGATGGAAATCAACACCAAGAGCCTGCACCCGAGCTGTATAAGCGTCTACGGGGGCGACAACAGTGACATCACAGCTGTTGTTGCGCAGGGCGTGAATCAAATTGCGCCGAAGTAGGTACACGTACCAACAGGAGTTGTACAGAATTACTACGCGTTTCCGCATCAATGCCTCTCTTTAAAATATGTAAACGGTCAACTGCTGTGATGTGTAGCGAGCTTTTCGTCGCAGTGAACTGATTAACGCCAGTGCTTATGCATTGCTGATGAGAGCTGCGTGTGGTGCGTCAGGCGATTTTCTCTCGTGAGCATCTATACGTGTACTCCTTAGCCGTTCCATAAACTGTTTGAGCGACATAGAGAGAGAGAGAGAGGTATGAACACCCCATTGCCAACTGTACGACACTCCCTGACAACTGCACCTATCACTATTGAACGCAGCTCCCCGCTGCGGTTTCGCTATAGCACGGTGAAGCATCGGTCGTACGATGCGTTCAAGAGAGCCATCGATGTAGCAGGAGCAGGCAGTTTGCTTGCAGCACTGAGTCCGGTAATGGTTGTAGTTGCACTTGCTGTAAAGGCTACTTCTCCAGGGCCGATTCTGATTCGGCAGAAGCGGCTGACTGAGGGTGGGCGTGAGTTTACTCTTCTTAAGTTTCGCTCTATGAGACAAGATGCTGAGGCCGCATCAGGTGCTGTTCTCGCTGGTGCTCAAGATAGACGTGTCACCCGAATCGGAAGAGTTTTACGTAAGACCCGCCTCGACGAGTTGCCGCAGCTTTTCAACGTTCTGTGCGGTGATATGAGCCTGATTGGCCCACGGCCAGAGCGGCCAGAGATCGCGCGCACATTGGCGGCACACATTCCGGGGTTTCATCGACGGCTTGGAACGAAGGCGGGCCTGAGCGGATTAGCTCAAGTCATTCAGGGTTATCCTGATGGTGTTGACGGTTACAAGCAGAAGCTTGCCATGGACATCGTGTATATTAGGCAGAGAAGCTTACGCCTTGACCTACAGATTGCATTGAGGACAGTCGGCGTAATCTTCTCAGGTTCGGGTGCTCGGTAATTAAAGTGATTAAACCTGTGATTCACTGCCTGTTGCGTCAACAGGCAGGTACTCGCCGTAGCACGAAACGTCAAAGAGATCATCGCGTGGGTCAACGTCGTTGAGGACTATTCCGAGAATACGTGCATGAACTCGGGCGAGTCGCCGACGGGCCTCTTGAGCGAGCTTTTTGTCGGTGACCCGACTGCGTACGACGAGTAGCACGCTATCTACAAGCCGAGAAAGCACCAAGCCATCGGCTACCGGCAGCACAGGGGGTGAGTCTACCAGGATAAAGTCATACCTATCTAAGAGCTGATTGATTACGCCTTTCATCGCGAATGAGCCGAGGAGCTCAGCCGGATTTGGTGCTCGGTTGCCAGCTCGTAGTATATCGAGATTCTCAACAGTTGTAGGAGAGATAACCTGTGACAGGTTCGTCTGCCCAGTAAGGAGGTCTGTGAGGCCGATAGCGGCATTTTGTCGGCGAGACTCAAACATGCGGCTCAACCCAGAGACTCGCAAGTCGGCATCGATCATGAGCGTCTTGTGGTGTGCTTGAGCGAGTGTGGCCGCAAGATTGCACAGAATTGTTGACTTTCCTTCACCGGTAATCGCGCTCGATATCATGATCACTCGTGGTGGATGGTCTGCTGAAGAGAGCAGGATGCCTGCGCGAATCGTTTTCAGCGCCTCAAGTATCACACCTTTCGCTGAGAGAGCGGGGTGGGATTGCACAGATGTTGAATCGACCTGAGGTGGCAGCGGATTAACAGCTCGTGTGGAGGTGTCTTTTTTATCTGCAGAGGTGCGTGCCAAGAGCGGACGGTAATCCGAACCGAGCAGGGGCGTTTCGCGAATAAATTGCGGCACAGCTCCGAGTAGCGGCAGATCGAGGCTCGTTTGAGCCTCATCAGCCGTGCGAATGGTGGTATCAATCGCCTCCACAAAGAGTGCTAGAATTGTTCCTGTTGCAACTCCTATGAGTGAAAAGAGGATGATAATAAGGCCGCGTTTGGGAGCCGAGGGCGAGGTGGGCAGCGATGCAAAGTCAGATACGAATACGTTACTGGCTGATGTTTGAGAGCTGATTTCGATCTCTTTCGCCTGTTTGAGCACGGCTTGATAGAGGTCTCTCAGCGAAGCCGCCTCTTTGTTGAGTACGTTGTATTGGATCAACCTTTGAGAGATTGCTTGGGCTGAAGAGCGCTCTGAGTCGATCTGTTGGCGCAGCCGAATCTCTGCCTCTCTATCTGCCTGATAGGTGCTTTCAATATCTCGGAGCGAGCGCTTTCTTTCATCACTGATGGCTTTGCGGAGCGCGTTCATCTTGGCATGTAGCTCAACCATAACAGGAAAAGCCGGTGTGACTTTACTTCCCAAGGTAGCGTATTCCGTTTCAGCCTGTTTGAGAGTTACCTGTAGCTGTCGTGTTACATCTGTGTCGGTAACTGAGAAGTCTCCGGCTTTCTTGGTGAGCGCTTCGTTTTTGAGGGTCTCTGACTTAATGCGACGAGCGGTCGCTTCAGCGAGCAATCCTCCGAGCGATTCTATCTGTTTTAAATTGATTGTGGCGCCGGCCTGTTCGTTGATGGTCAACAGCTTGTGCTCTGCAGCATACGCTGAGAGAGCGGTCTCGGCTTGGGCTACACGCTCTTTCAGCTCGGTTGCTTGGCGCTGCAGTAGCGAAAGGTTGGCTGACATTGCGTCTTTGCGTTCCTGCTGGAGATGCTCAATGAATGCTACGGCATGAACATTCGCGATCTTTTGGGAGAGCTCAGGAAGAGATGTATTTACAGAAACAGTTACGAGGTTTGTTTCGTGCATCGGAGT
This sequence comes from Bdellovibrionota bacterium, assembly GCA_044356425.1. Lineage (GTDB taxonomy): Bacteria > Bdellovibrionota_C > UBA2361 > UBA2361 > OMII01 > OMII01. The sequence goes on from JBIKWG010000027.1 coordinate 10,056, forward strand.
AATGCTTAGCAGCCCCAGGTATCTGTGAATTATGGATGGTTTATGGAGGTAGTGAGAGTCGCTCTCAGCCAGGTATGACTGGCGGGGCTGCTCACTGAGCAGGCTAGTGACGGACGCGAACGCCTGTCCAATCGGTGAGCGACGAGAGTCCCAGTAGTCTCGCAGGTCATCCAACACTGCTTCTCGAGCTAGTGCTTCGTCAGCCAGGCCCTCCAGTTTGAGCTTAGCAACAGTCGTTTTTTGGTATTCGATCTTGCGCGTATCGTTTCCGAAAAGCGTTTCAGATGATGAGGTAGCAAGCAGTGGCGCATACCCCCTAATCTCTAGTGTGGTGCGTGCGGTATATACGTTGGGCGCAAAGAGGCAATACAGCACAGCTCCAGCAATAAATAGAGCGGCTGCTGAACTGATAAGCCGGGCGCGTTTGCGAAGGACTGCTAGGATCTCAGGGATTGTTTTCTGCTGCTCTCCCTGTTGATCCCGATGCTGCTCGTCAAGCGTTTGGTGTCTGTCTCCGGCCTGGGTTGCACATAGGCCACTATCAGGGGCCGAAGGGTTGTAGGGCAGCGAGGAGGGTAGTGGTGATCTGCTGGGCTCGTTATTCATCTCGTATCTCCTTCACGTGTGGGTGGCTGTGTGCTTAGCTGTTCTTTAATTGACTCGCTTGGAAACGCCGAAGCCATTGAAGAGCCCGTTAAGGGCCTCCACGATCTGCCTACGGAAGAAGCGATTTGGCTCGCTGGGCACTCTGACGAGGTCTCCGTCACGAAGCCTGATATCGCGTCCGCCGCGCAGTCCAACCTCTTCAAGATCGAGGGCCAGAAATGCCTTTCTGCCGGCGCCGATATCGCGCACAACCTCCACCTGGTTGACGTTGGCGGCATAGGTGAAGCCACCCGCCGCTGCGATCGCACCAATTGCTGAGGTGCGGGCAGCTAGTTTGTAGGAGCCTGGAGTCGCAACCTCTCCATCTACCTCGTAGTGTCCAGCTTCAGGTACAACGATAGTGTCCCCTGGCAGTAGCGGAACTAACAGGGGACGTTGATCAACACTACCGATTAAGGATTCAAGCTCAATCTCCACGCCATAAGTGGTAGGTGTTTCACTTGTTGCCAGTCTAAGAGTTGGTGGGGCTTCGACCTTGTCAGGTGTGCGAGAAGAGAGGATGGTTGGGGCCGGAAGCAAGATCATTCGGTTGCTTGCGAGCTGGGTGCGTCCCCCGGCCTCTGAGAGCAGCTCGGTCAGAAGCTGGCCGCGGCGGCGCAGCGGATAGATGCCGGGTTTGGCGACCTCGCCGATTACAGATATGCGGTTTGCCTGATAGGCCTTCAACGATACATCTATCTTAGGCGAGCGGATGTACTTTCCGTATTCAGACGCTAGCTTCTGGCGCAGGTCCGATACATCCAGTCCACCTACATCGGTCTCTCCGATGAGTGGTAAAGAGACGGTTCCCCTTGGAGAGACTTCAGCCTCTGTTTGCAGATCGCTGAACCCGTATACATTTACCTGGATAATATCACCGGTGCCCACTGAGTAACCCGCCTGTGTCGGTGATTGAGAGAGGAGCTGTGCGCGGCTGGCAACAAGCTTCTGAAGTCGGTCTGAAAGCTTCGCTTCATAGGCTACAAACTCTGCTTCGCCAGCCAGTGATAATCCGGGGCCATCTTTGGATTGCTTTTTTTCAAGTTCTGCGCGGGAGGGCGTATATCGAATACAGCTTGTGCAGAGCAGCGCCAGAAGCGCAGTACATACCAGTGAGATGATTCCAGATGAACGAGGGGAGCCAGATAAATGCCTGTGTTGCATGTGGCATTCTTTCCATACTACAGCCGAAATACCCCTGAGGATGATCACTCCACGGTATGAAAACGTGACTGACAGCACCGTGCAAAAGGCTTTAGCGATAACATCGCATTGCATTCGGCCCGATTTCACCGCACAATGGTTAGGTTCTGAGAGGCAAAAAGCGTACGAAGCGAGTAGCAACATGAAGACAGTTTTAGTGACAGGAGTTGCCGGATTTATTGGTTCCCACGTTGCCGAAGTGCTGCTGGCGCGTGGAGATAGAGTTGTTGGCGTTGATAACTTCAACGACTATTACGCTGTAGCTAACAAAGAGCGAAACGTTAAAGAATTAGCGAGCTTTTCGACTTTTGAGCTGGTGCGTGGCGATATCGCAGATAAGGCCCTCGTTGAGGATCTCTTTAAGCACCGTTCGATTACCCACATTGCGCACCTCGCTGCCAGGGCAGGGGTGAGACCGTCCATCCAAGACCCCTATATGTACGAAGATGCAAATGTTCGTGGCACGCTGACCCTGCTTGAAACAGCGCGGCATTTTCCGATTGAAAATACGGTTATCACCTCTTCGTCTTCGGTATACGGTAACTCTACTCGAATTCCTTTTCGGGAAGATGACTCGGCAACAGACCGCCCTATATCTCCGTACGCTGCAACGAAGAAGGCCACTGAGGTGCTTAGCTACACCTATCATCAGCTTTATAATATGAAGATAAATATCGTTCGGCCATTTACCGTCTACGGCCCGCGGGGCCGCCCTGATATGGCCCCCTGGCTTTTTCTGACAGCAGCTTTACAGGGTGCCCCGATTAAAAAATTTGGAAACGGTGAGACGCGGCGCGACTATACGTTTATTAGCGATTTTGCCGCGGGGTTCGTCGGTGCGATTGATACCCAAACTGGCTATGAGATCTTCAACCTCGGCAACTCTCAAACGGTCTCGTTGAATGAAGCGCTTAACACCGTCGCTGAAGTGGTGGGCCGAGAGCTTGTTATAGAAAAGCATCCACCTCAGCCAGGCGATGTTGACCTAACAAATGCAGATATCTCAAAGGCGCAGCAGATGTTAGGTTACAATCCCACAACCTCGTTCCGGCAAGGAATGGAGCGCTTCTATGAGTGGTATCAGGCAAGCCAACACTGAGTGCGCACACTGACCAGGTTTGCTTGCAGCCCGTGGACTCGACCTGTGTTGTTTCGTAGGTGCCCTGCCGCATCCGCACTTCAAGGGCTCGTTGACACTCTTGCGGTCAGTATACTGTTGTTTCACGGATTGTTTTTAGCGGGCGCAGTTACGGAAACCCGCGAGACCTCAGCCGCCCTGCGATGCAGGGCACGCTCTAGGTCTGTATAGCGCTGTGGGATTCGCTGTCGCATCGGCGCGCGTGGCAGCACAAAATAGGCACGGTTGGATTCATAGCGGGAGGGCGCATGTGCACTGCGCGGGCATTCGGTAGTACAGTCTTTGATGTATCCCTCTCGGGCAGATATTTCGCCAATAATTCGTCGGTCTATAGGAGAGCGCTCCGCAGGCCGACTGCCAACCGTTTGTATAATTCTCTCATAGGCTTCGTAGGGGCCCAGTAAGATTCTGCCGCTAGCTGTGGCTCGGGGTCGTTCTCCGTACAAGCGAGTTGCTGAGAAGTTTGCTACGCCGTCAGTGCTTGAGGCATTCATCGGCGCATCGTGCCAGACGTTAAGAGCTTGATAGACCAATGAGTGGCTCGCTAGTGGCTTGGCATACAGAGGAGGCAGTCGAGCGCTCTCTGGGCTCGGGCGGTAGATGTTGCCGATAAATGAGAGTTGAAGAGGGTGATCGGTTCCTTCGTTGTCCGATACGTTACACAGCGACCAGCCGCCCCGTGCGCCCCAACCGTACACCAGATTGTTTACGAATTCAGTGCTGGTATCCGGTTTAAGGTATGGGTTGCGCTCTTCGTTGAAAGCGATCGCATTCATGGCTACGGTGATGCGCCGCGATCCATCTCCGATGAGGAGCCCCTTACTGTGGGCTCCTTTGGGGTGAATAGAATTGTGCAACCCTTCTGCAATAAGCGAGTTGGTAATTGTAATGTGGTGTGTCGACGGAGACCAGGTAGAGAGGTTCTCGTCAACCGCCCATGTAAGTGAGAGGTGGTCGAGCACCACGTTGTACGCTGACGCAGGTGGCCGTGCGCCGATAGCGATTGCATCTCTATCAACGGGTTTTGGTCCGTAGGGCGAATCGCCTGGGCGAATCGCTATATGTTGTAGTAGCACGTCGTGTGTCTCAATCTTAAAACCTCCGCCGGTTACAGTAATACCTGGACGAGGGGCTGTTTGGCCGGCTACGGTGATGTAGGGATTCCTTATCCGTAGCATCGTTTCGAGTCGAATTTCTCCGCTAACGTCGAAAATACATGTGCGTGGCCCGAGAAGATTAAGGCACTCTCGTAGGGTGTCAGGACCAGAGTCGTTTAGAGATTTGACCCGCACGATGCGTGTTCTGGGTCGCGCTCTGTGCCTACCACTGCCTGCAAAAGTTGTCGCCCCGAATCCAATTACCCCCGGCACGATGGGGATTCGAACGCCATAAATCGAGGTTGCTCTGCGGTCTGTTCTTGAGGGCAGCGGGTGTGCATAGCTCTCTGAAAGCGGGCTTAGTATCGCCGCAGAGAGGAGGAGTGTTCTGAGTGTTGCGCTAATGAAAGTCATAGCAGGTTAATGATCGATTGTGAGAGTGTTCGTAGTTCAACCTACATTGTGCGGTTGGTGTATGAGCAACTACAGCCCTTGTGCCAGGAAGTAGCGCTTTGCCGGTAAGGGATGCGAGGGGTTTCGGTATGCGAATCAGTTTTTGCCGAAATTGCCCAGGACGCAGACTTCCTACCGGTGCCGCTTTCAGTGTAGAGTGCTGGCAGCCCGAGTAGCTCTGTTGGAGTGTTTGTTTAGGGGTGTGCGCACGTGTAGGTATAAAAGACAGACATACCACAGACAGAGATAGAACAGGAGGGGGTCGTTATTATGTGCGGAATAGTTGGTTACGTTGGTCAGCAGAATGCGCTCCCAATCCTCATCTCAGGGCTAGAGTCGCTTGAGTATCGCGGGTACGACTCTTCTGGCGTTGCAATCTGCACTGGCGGTGAACTGCAGGTAACTCGTGCGACGGGGAAGTTAAGGGAGCTGAAAAAGGAACTAGAGCTGCGCGCTGCACCTACCGATGCGCACGTTGGCATCGGACACACCCGCTGGGCTACGCACGGTCGCCCCACAGAGACGAACGCGCACCCGCACTCTGCTGGACGCGTTAGTTTGATTCATAACGGCATCATCGAAAACTACTTAGAGCTGCGCGCTGAGCTCGAATCTTCTGGCTGTCAGTTCAAGAGTGAAACTGATACGGAGGTGGCAGCTCATCTGCTTGATCGGCTGTTGAATGAAGGTCACGCGCCACTTGAGGCGATGCGACGTATGTGTGCGCAGATACGCGGTAGCTACGCGTTTCTCGCGATTGACGCACATCATCCAGATCGCATTCTTGTTGCCAAGAATGCAACACCAATAATTCTTGGAGTTGGAGAGGGTGAAAACTTCGTTGCCAGTGATATTCCCGCCGTGCTGCCGTATACGCGCCGAATAATCGTTCTTGAAGACGGCGATCTCGCCGAGGTAACTCAAACCGGAATATCGATTGAAAACAGGGGCGAGAGCGTTGCGCGTTCAGAAGAGCGTGTAACCTGGGATCCTATCACGGCTCAGAAGGGTGGCTTTAAGCACTTTATGCTTAAAGAGATATATGACCAAGCCTCGGTTGTTAGCGACACGCTACGGGGGCGTTTTAATCAGCAGACCGGTCAGGTATTGCTTCCAGAGCTTCAGCTGCTAGAGGCACGAGCAAAATCGATTAAGCGAGTTGTGTTGACCGCTTGTGGAACTGCGTGGCACGCCTGTCTTGAGGGGAAGTTTTTTATAGAGTCCTGTGCAGGGATTCCGTGTGAGGTTGATTACGCATCTGAGTTTCGGTACCGCCGAAATTTGGCGGATAAAGACACCTTGGTTGTAGCGGTATCTCAATCGGGTGAGACGTTAGATACCCTTGGGGCAATCGAGTGTGTTAAGGGAAAGGCTTTGACCCTTGCGGTCTGTAATGTGGTTGGAGCTTCAATCTGCAGAAAAGCAGATATGGTGCTGTACACCCACGCTGGCCCAGAGATTAGTGTGGCTTCTACAAAGGCTTTCTCTACGCAGCTTGTAGCGCTGCAGCTGCTGGCGCTCTTTCTGGGTGAGAGGTGTGATACGCTTAGTGTCGAGCAGCGGGAAAAGGTGCTCGCCGCCATGGTTCGGCTGCCAGGAGCAGTTGCTGCAACGTTGGAGTGTGATGAGCTTGTAGCGAGCATCGCGCGGCGCTTCTCACACGCGCGAGATTTTCTCTTCCTCGGCCGAGGCACCTGCTATCCGATAGCTCTGGAAGGGGCGCTCAAGCTAAAAGAGATTTCGTATATTCACGCCGAAGGATATCCAGCCGGTGAGATGAAGCACGGGCCGATAGCCCTTATTGATGAGCAGATGCCTGTCGTTTTGATTCTGCAGCGTGATCCGCTGCTGTTCGAGAAGAGTCTCTCAAACTTAAAAGAGGTCGAGGCTCGTGGGGCTAGGGTGGTTGTGGTCACCGATGCCCCCAAAGAGCAGCAGTTTGGTGTCTCAGCCGAGAATGTAATCTATGTGCCGTTCGTGTCGCAGGAGCTGAGCCCGCTGCTGCTTAATGTTCCGTTGCAGCTTCTGGCCTATCACGTAGCTGTAGTGAACGGCACCGATGTAGACCTGCCGAGAAATCTTGCTAAGAGCGTTACTGTTGAGTAGCCCCATCCGTCGCGACAAGTTGCGCTAAGCCCCTAACAATCCATGGCTTTTTGCTGCAATTGTAGGTTTAAGTCACTTAAAATATCGAAGAAATTCGAGCCCTTAGCTATTTTAGCTAGTTGACTGTTGCGCCCCTTGTTGTTTACCTTGGTGGTAAGAAGTGGGGCAAAGTGGTACGTAGGCCCATTTTTGGTTGTGGCGGGTTCTGTGGTTCCCGTAGCAGTGGTTTTTGGTGATTGGTACCTGGTGATTGATACCTGGTATCGGCGGTGGTTTCCCAGCAGCGGCGAGCGAGTGCAGCATGATTCAACGGCCTCAAACTGATAGGCCCGGCAACGGGGAGCAGCGTTCTGAGGTTGATGAGCGCGCACGGCGCTCGCCGCACGTTTCTTTTCGTGGCAATTGTATCCACACGCTCGATGAAAAGGGGCGCATCAGCTTGCCCGTTGAATTTCGCCGCGTTGTTGGGGCTCGTGAGCAAGCGAGCGTCGTTCTTACTAACTTTATCTCGGAAGGTTCGCGCTGTATCGAAGGCTTCGCAATCGATGCCTGGGAAGATTTTGAGGCGCGGCTGCGAGAGAAGAGTCGCTTCAGTAGTAAACTTCAGCGACTCGAGAACTTCTACCTCAGTAGAGCCAGTGAGTGCGCCGTTGATGGAAACGGCCGCATGCTTGTGCCTGCGTATCTGCGCAGCTACGCCGGCCTAGAGCGCGAGGTCGTTTTTACCGCCTCGATTCACGGGTTTCGTATGTGGGACAAGCGGGTGTGGGACGTTATTTTTTCGGCCTCCGAAGCGGCTTTGCTGGCTAATCCAGATCTATTTGCTGATGTGGACCTATGAGTGAGGGAGTACAGAGTGCAGTGCATATCTCGGTTCTTCTGCGCGAGGTCGTTGCCGAGTTAAAGGCCGAGATGGGCGGAATGTTCCTTGATTGTACCTTTGGTGGAGGCGGTCATACGCGAGCCATCTTGGATGCTAGTCCAGATGCCTGGGTGGTTGCCTTTGACCGAGACCAGCGTGCCATTGAGCGCGCTAGAAGTTCATGGGCGCCTGGTTATGGAGAGCGTTTAGAGCTGGTGCATGCGCCCTTTTCGCAATTAGCCTCAGCCTGCTCTTTTCGAGCTTTTGACGGCGTTTTAGCCGACCTGGGGATGTCAACAGACCAGCTGCGTGAGGGGCGTGGGTTCTCGTTTGCTGATGACTCAGCACTCGATATGCGCATGGACGAGAGCGCGGGGCAAACGGCGCAAGATTTTCTTAATCATGCCAGCGAGCGTGAGATCTTTATTGCCCTTGCAGAGGGTGGTGTGGGGAAGAATGCGCGGTCAATTGCGCGAGCGCTCGCGCATGCGCGCCCGCTTGAGAGCGCTCGGCAGGTAGCCGAGGTGGTGCGTCAATCGCAGATGGGAAAACGCACCGGCTCTGGGGTGCATCCTGCCACGGTTGTCTTTCAGGCTCTGCGGATGGCGGTAAATCAGGAGCGTGAAGAGATAGAGAGTCTACTTGCCGAGGTGCCGAAAATCGTGAAAAAAGGGGCCCGTTTGGCAGTTATTACCTTTCACTCGATCGAAGATAAGTTGATCACTAACAAGATGCGCTCGTGGGAATCTGCTGGTTCGTATCCCGCATCCTGGCGTGGTGCTCGCACCGAAAAAAAGATCGGACACGTTGTGCACAAGAAGCCGATCGATCCGAGCGATGAAGAGGTGCAGCGCAATCCCGCATCTCGCAGCGCGCGCTTGCGAGTGTTTGAGTTTGAGGAATCTTTGTTGAAGTAGCGATGTGAAAAAAAATGATATGCGTTTCACTTTTGGTAGCGACAGAAACGCGTTTACTTAGTAAGTTTCGAAAAAGGAATCAGGTTTATGACGGTTTGTTTGCAGTATCAATCGGTTTACGTTAAGCGCGAAGTGAAGGCTAGCTCAACGCGTGTGCAGCTCTGTGCAGCTGTCGCGTTGCTGGGTGTGTTTGCTGTGCGAGTGTGGGCTAAGATAGAAGCTACAGATGTTGGGTATCAATTAGCTCGTGAACGTCAACAGACTGTATCGCTCGACATGGAGCGAAGAGAGTTAGAGCTACAGCGCTCTATTCTTTTACGCCCTGACTCCTTGGCGAAGGCTGCTCGAGAAAGGGTTGGATTGTCCGAGCATCGGCT
>JBIKWG010000210.1:0-5359 GCA_044356425.1 Bdellovibrionota bacterium
CGATGGTCAAGAGAGATACAAAACGCCCGACGGGGCCAACGAGAGACCCTATGGAGGTTGGACTTGCGCGTCACAGGAAAGACAAAGCGCGAGAGCTTCCTGTCTGGATGGAGGAGTACGGCAGCTGGTTAATCATCGGGGCACTTGTTTTGTTTGTGGTGCTTGGTGCTGGGGTGTTCTCGCTTTTAGCTGGTCCGCCACCACTGCCACCAGCTGCCCAACTCGTTGTTAGTTACGGTCCAGTAAAGGTGTGGGGTGAGGGGGCTGGGACTCGTTTGAATTCAGTTAGTTTAAAGGTGCGAAATGTAGGGGCAGTTCAGGCAGAAGGGGTGACGGTTGCTCTCACTGTGCCCGGGCGGTCTTTTCCCCTTACGGGACCTGCGGTGCTTGCTGTGGGTGCAGAGAGTGAGTTCGCTGGGCCTATTAACGTAACTTTTGCTGCAAACGAACAGCTCTCTATTGCAGTGCAGTGTGTAAACTGTAGGCAGTAGACTTTGTGGTGCATCGATTGCTACGGATTGCAGCGGATTATGGTAACCGCTATGGTCTCGCAACGTTCAGGATAGCGAGAGGGAAGTGACAGAGAAGCCTAATTATTTTTTTTTCTATGGGTTGACCGGCGTAGGAAAGAGTTACTGCGGGAAGGCGATTGCTCGGATGCTTAACGCGCACTTCTACGACCTTGATCGGGATATCACTGATTCAATGCGTGCAGCAATCGCTGCCGAACAGCCGTTTGCTGAAGAAGTCCGCGATGAGTTTTTTGAGGTGGTATGCCAAAGGATAGCCGCAGTTAAGGCGGAGCATCCGCGGTGCGTGTTCGCTCAAGGCGCTTATCGCAAGAAGCATCGAGAACTCGTTCAGCGCAACCATCCTGACGTGTTATTTGTAATGGTCGATGCTCCTGAGCGAATAGTGCGAGAGCGGGTCCGGGGACGTGCAAGGGGAGTTAGCCCAAACTATGCAGAGATCTTAAAGGCGAGTTTTGAAAGTGCTCCCTTGGGCGGATTGGTGCTCATGAACGATGGCTGTTCGGATTCTGAATTAGAGAGGCGATTTTATGAACTGATTAGCTAGGGATCTAAGGTAGAGCCCGCACCCAGATTAAAATGGGCTCTAATCTTCTGCGGCTAATTGGTTTGTTGTTACTGATTCTCTTAATGAGATCGGTCGATACTTCAGAGTAGAGTTACACAAGCGATCCGCCCCCTGGGCGTTAGGGAGGGTAAGCATTTCTAAGTACACAACTTATCCATATCTCTAAGTTTTTTAGTGAGTTTATATTGACTCACCTGATTAATTCGTTTGATACTAAGAGGGTTCATGTATGGGCCGATAGCTCAGTCGGTAGAGCAACTGGCTTTTAACCAGTGGGTCGGCGGTTCGAATCCGCCTCGGCTCAATTTCTGAACCTTGATGTTTGTAGCACCTAGTACAAGGTTGCATACGCAGTGCGATGTTCCTGCATCCAATCATTAAAGCTTGCCTGTTTTTTTGCAACTAGCATGTAACCCGTGGCTGTTATTGCGGTCTCAATTCCAGCCTAGTTTGGAGTGTCTGGTACCCTCGCTCTCTAGCTATTTTGTCTCTGGTACATCGTACCGTCGCTTTGTCTCTGGTACATGGTACCCTTGTCGGTCTAGTAACTCATACGGTTCATAGATTGTTTGGGCCGTATGGTCGGCCGGGTTTGGTAATTAGCCGAGTCATTTTTCCAGCTTGTCTTTCGCCTTCTCGCTAGTCTTCTCGTTAGTACATGGTACTAGCGCAATCCTAGTAACTCATTCGGTTCATCAATTATCTGCGCCGTATACATGGCTGGCTTTGATAACTACTAAAGCATTTTTCTAGCAACTCTTTGTTCCTGCCTCCGAATATCTGGATATGCCTAGAGCTATTCGTGTTTTTGAACCAGGTAAGGTCTACGAAGTAATCCCGCGCGCGCGGGCGCATTTACCCATGCCTCCCAACCAGCTTTCCAATGAGCTAAAGCTCGGAATTCTGGGGAGGACTCAGAGGGACAGTAACGTCGCACTAAGCCATTTTGTAGACATGTGCAACCACAGTCACAATTTGGTGGTTTCTACTACTCCGGACCGTCTACCAAAATTTTACATGGAGCACCAGAAAAAGACTACCGATGTTGTAAAGGTGCTCACAGGTCTACCGCAGCTTTCCTTGTGGGAAGGTCGCCCAACAGTTGCTCGTATTGCTGACCTTTACAAGGCAATTGAACGAATCGTTTATATTTATAGCAATCCTTCAAAAGCCGCTCTGTGTAATTCAATTGAGGAGTATCCTGGGCTGACTTCGTGGTCTGCTTTTCTGAGCTGTGCTCCATGTGTTGATGCCGAGGTAAAAATTGAGTCTCATTGGTATCCATCTTCAGAGGTTCAGCCACTACCGACGTTGGCGCTTTCTCCTGCTCAGGATGCTGCTATGCTTAAAGTGCTAAAAGAGTCACCGAAGGCACAGAAGCATCTAATAGTTCTCAAGCCCTTCAAGTGGCTTGAGTCATTTGGTGTTACTGAGCCATACAGGATCGAAAATATCCGTAAACAGATAATTGCTCGGGTGCGAGAGGCAGAGAGAATATATGCCGCAAAACGGGCCATTGAAGGGACTACCGTGGTGCCGGTCTCGGTTCAAGTGCGACAGGCTTACATGAAACCGCACAATCCAAAGAAGAAGGAGCGCAAGATATATCTCTTATGCAGCGATAAGGACCAGCGAATTGAACTTCTCAAAGGGTTTAAAGAAATTTTTGCCCTCTGTAAAATGTGCTATCAGAAGGCGAAAGAGGGCTTGCGAGTTGATTGGCCGCCGGGGACTTTTATACCATGGTTTCCTCCCGGATTTACGTTCCCGTTGCCGACGGCGATTTAGTTGCCTTTAGTGAAAGTGCTTCCCTTAGCGCGAGGCGTATCGTATCCGCGTATATTCTGAGTGCCTAAAGTATTTAGTGAAGATACCAAAGAACTTTTTCGGAGTTCTAGCTGGGCGGAAAAATGCAGTCAAAATTCAGCGATTCGAAAAATTAACGGTTCTGCCGGAAAACCGGTCAATTTCCGCCTAGTACTAAAAGATGACTAGAAGGTGAATAGAGCGTGCATTTGAGGTCAATAAGAGTTTCGAAATCTAGATATACTTAACTGATAGACTCTCTAGCTTACGATTCCCGTGTCGCGGCTCTGCTGCCCTGAGAAACCTCATAGCGCATTGGGGATCCCTACAAAACCTTCGAGATTTATTTCGCGGCTGGTTGTTCTTTGCTAGTACCGTGTACCGCAGGATAAGTTCGCGAGGAAGCGTTCTCTTTGGAGGCTCTGCTGCATATAGAACGGTATGGTACACGCGGTATTCCTCAGAAAACTCCTGATATTTCGTCGCGGTGGGTTCTCTTGGATAGGTACCATGTACAAGAGGATAAGCTAGAGGAAAATCCAAGGGCGAACCAGAGTAGGGTGGGATCGATCAGGATTCCCTAAGTCTTCGTTCGCCCAGCCGGAGGCTCAATTCGGCGATTGATGTGTTTGCGAGAGCTGTTAATGCGACCATCAGGCCAGTCCATGCAAGGTTGGTAATTCCATGAATTGTTGACGTACTGGGAGCAATGCGCAGAATGATTGTTAGTGGTATCAGGTTAATCATCACAAGGGCAGCACAAATCAGCATGTATACGAAGCTACCTATACTCATAGCCAGCTGTGTCGGATGCTCCCATGAGAAGTCCGCAAAGTAAGCGCCTAGTCCGATGCCGGTTCCGACTACTCCATAACTTATAAATAGGCTTAACGCCGTATAAAGCACAGTAAGGTCAACTTGCTCTAAGATGAGAAAGACACCGGATGCGAAGACGATAGCCGAGAGTAGGGCAATTGGTACAAACCAGCCGATCAGTTTACACCTTAATAAATGGCTCATCGGAAGCGGAGATGTTTGAAGTATCCAAAAATGCTTGCCCTCTAGCGATAGGGAAGAAAATACGAGGCGAGTGCAGATAGATATCGTAAAAAAAGCAGAAATAGCAACGTGCATGATTAAAAATACGGCTTTCCAATTTTGCCGGATCCCAGCGGGAAAGGAATCTAGGGCCACGAAAAGGCGTATGTTCCCAAGGTACAGGGTACAAAGACCGGCAAGAAATAGAAGCTGGGAACTTTGTGCCAAGTCGCGAAAGATTACTCGGAATTCTTTTAATATTATCGCACCTGAAGGGGTACCCTGTACCAGCCACGCCCGCTTGCGCGACGCCTGACTTGACCGTCGGCCGTGAGCGCTAGCGCTGCTGCGGCTCTTGGTGTACGCATATCCGTGAAGCATCGTGGTAGCGCCGCATGCAAGGGCTATGCAACACACTGCCGTTGAGTAGAGCAGTGCGAGTCGAAGAGAGAAGCTTTTGCCTGTTGGCACTAAAAGGTCTGACATGAAACCCGCAAGCCATGTAGAGGGTAGCCAGTCGCTGCTTGCTGCAGACATGGTCTGGACTAGCCGCAGAATCTGGTTTGGATCGGACCGGCTCAAGAATAGCTCGGAAATGGCGTTTGCTGCGTGCGATAGGCTAACAAGTGCACAAGCAATTCCACATACAACTAAGACCCTCGTCCAGCGTGGATCTATTGCAGCGACAAGGAATGTTGCCAATAAAGTTGCCAGAGCGCATGGAATCAAAAAATAGGGAAGTAGCCCGAGAATGCTCCAGAGATAGAACCAGGGAGTTCCGCCATATGTAGTCTGGAGAGCGATGATCACCGGCATAATAAAGATAAATGGCATCCACGATACAGATAGTGAAACGGTTCCGAATCGTGCAAAAAAAACTTCGTGGGCGCTCGCCGGGGATGCAAGGATAAGATCGAGATCGTCGGCCAGATATACATGACCAATTGCTTGGCCAAGAGCCGATAGTAACGTCATCGGGAGGAGCAAAACGAGCAGTAATTCAAGAATTAGGGATGGCGGAATATATACTAGAAACGGCAGCTGCGTTGTTTGTTCTAGGCCCCACAGAGTTGCTCGATACATTCCCCACATAGCTGCTATAGAAAAACCAGCAATTGTAAAGTCTCGAATGCTGCGAAGTGGTGACGAAGCAACCCTCCAGCGATTTTTGCACGATAGGAAACGAGGGCGCATGAGAGCCGCTATCACAACAGACCCCCAGGGAAAAAGTGTGGAGCAGATCCGGTGATCTGTAAAAGTGCTTCTTCTGATATGCGCAGATGTTCATGGGCTGCTCGGTTGCAGCGTGAAGAGATCAGCTCAAGTTTTGGCAGGCCCGCAGCGAGCTGTAGCGTGGTTGGGGGAGCGGATCTGTCCTTGAATGCTGGTGCCCGAATAACGAGGTTCTCTCCCTGAA
>JBIKWG010000211.1:0-5325 GCA_044356425.1 Bdellovibrionota bacterium
TCTCGAACGCGCGGTGCAATCAGATTAAAAAGGTAGACGGCCGGACTAATCTTACCGCGCACCTTAATCTTGTCGGCCAACATGGCTACTTGTGGATTGAGATCGCCAGACCGTATGGCCATGATGTTCTGATCAGTGACCGAAACAAAGCTATCAACCCCCGGTGAGCCAGCAGCATCGGCGAGTACCACCGGCTCTTTGCTGTCAAACGGAGTAATCTTGGGCTCTTCCCCGCGCCAATCAAATAAGAAGCGCTCTCCTGAGTTCGCCAGCTCAATTAACAGTGCGGCCTTAAGATATGAATGCAACCGCAGTTTAGCGCGAGCTGCACGAGCTGGTAGCTCTTCGCAGATAACATCTCGACCATTCTGGATCGGCTTACGCGGCGCGGTCGGAAGCTCATCCTCGAAATCGTCAAGGTCATCTTCAGAATCTTCGCTTCCCTCTTTTGGTGCATCACCGCCCTTCTTAGGCTGATTAGTCCAGGTCTCATCATCGATGTCACTCTCAGCAGCGCGCTCATCAGCTGACGAGGCCGGCTCAGCTGAACGACTCGATATCTCTCGCCTAGGCCTGCGTCCGGCTCCAGAACTCTCCTCTTCAAGCACCTTATCTTCGTCACCCGACATGTTTTTCCTTACGTAAGCTCACACAACAGGGGGCGGCCGTCTGCCTACTTTTAACACCCCCAGCGCGCGCATTGTTCCACTAGTTGGCCAACACGTCAAAGAGGAAGATTATAGGGGCGAGAAAACCACGACTTTTTGACAGCTAGTTACAACTTGAAGCTCCAACTTGCAGCCAAACCGCCAACATCAGAGCCGGTGAAAAAGGCTGCTGGGCGAGCTTCCATCTGGGGCTGACTTAGTGCTATCGGCGATCGTTAGCGGGCGACGGAAGCTTGTGTTGCCGTTTTTTTGGATATCATTTTGAACAACCTGTTTTCCGAACTAATTCTCACCCCCCTGTTTCTACCCTCTTTATTCCCCCTTGTTTTTTCTCTTTTTTCTCTCTCTGTCTGTCTATCTTGCTCTTGATAAGCCTGCGGTAACCTAAACCATGCAAACTAGCCACCAACACTTAACCAATTTTGACATTACGGAAAGCTTACGCGAAGGCCTCCTTTTCCAATCGGGGTTTACGGCTCTACTGCTAGGATCCCTGTCTGAAGGGCTTTGTGCCAGCGTCTTAAAGACCGATCTAGCCCAGGTCTGCGTTTTTCTCTATTGCAGATCAGCAGAGCAAGAACCGATCTACCGCTTTGAAGTTCAACTCTCTGCGGCAAGCGCGCTCGGCCGAGCCCACTCACAGAGGTTACCGATGCTACTTCCTGAGAACATACTGCCGGTCGCCATGAGAAATGCACTTTGGAAAGAGCTTCCCATATTTAACCCGGGCTCTTTCGTGCGTAGCAGTCACCACGAGCCAGCAGATTCTGCAGAGCTTCTGATGATAGCAAACGATCTAGACGGCAATCTACCGAGCGGCCATCGCCCCTTTGAAGTTCGATTTCTGCCCCCCCCATCCCGAATAATCACCAGCCCCTTCTCTTTTGCGAGCCTCTCAGAGCAATTTCCAGAGCGCCAAGAGACCACCTTGCAGCAGATAAACGCAGCCGTCCGCTCGGATAACCTGCCCATCGAGCTGCACCATGCCCTGAGTGTCATTAAGGCCCCACAACAGTCGGGTGAGCCTGGATCAGCGCTAGCTTATGTGCAGCGATTTGCACACACGGTGCTTTTCACTAACACCCTTGGCACCCCTGACCTCTATGGGTGCTGGCATCCGGTGGCCAGCTTTGCCCACGTATTTGATGTTCAGAGCACCAGAACCGAGCTTGCGGCCACGGCTTTCGTCTCTATGGTTGCACAGATCGAACCTCAAGCTAACAGCCACACAGTAAACCTCTGGTCTCGCGTACAACTTTATCGCAGAAGATCGATAGTTGAACTGTTCGATCTGCTCATTGACGCCGCAGCTAAACTTGAAGTTTTTGCACGCTCTGGTGCTCGACCCCAAATCTTGCGCGAAGTAGAGGTTGCGGCACTCGAACGTTTTGCAACGAAGCGTCGATTAGAGATGCTCAGCGCACTTGAAGCTGTCTTACAAAACGGCGACTTCGGTCATGCGCCGTGCTGGCAAGGGGCGACTGCAACTGCCGGCACCCTTCGAAAGGGGCTTGAGCAACGACTCACGATGCTTCAGCAGCGACAAACGAAAAAATTTCCATTCAACAATCCGACAGAGTAATTCTGCTAGAATCAGCCGTCACCGACGCGTAACACAACGCTATTTCCCTTGAGGTCAAAAGGCTTGCTGATGCCAGCAGCTCTCTATCTTACCGGTTCCTTTTTTTTTCTTTCAAGGTATCGTACCAGCTATGAAACAAGCGCCCCCAATCGTACTCGCCCTCACAGGAGGCATCGGCTCTGGCAAAAGCAGTATAGCTACCCTTTTTGCTGAATGGGGCGCTGCGGTCGTAGACGCAGATGAGCTAGCACGAGAGGTAGTCTCTCCTGGCTCAGACGGGCTGCATGCAGTTATCCGACGATTTGGCACAGAGGTGCTGCACAAAGATAACTCGCTCAACAGGAAGAAGCTCGGACAGCTTGTTTTTAGCGATCCGCAGGCGCGCACGGATCTTGAGCAGATCCTCCATCCGCTCATCAGACAGCGTTGGCTCTCTACCCTTGAGACGCTTAAAAAAGCGGCCCAGCACCCTGTGATCGTTTATGCAGTGCCGTTACTCTTTGAATCAGGAAACTCCTATCAAGAGATAGACAAAATTGTGCTGGTTACCTGTCGGCAAGAGATTCGTATTAAGCGGATATGCCAGCGCGATAAGATTACCGAGGCAGATGCCCGCGCAAGGATTACGACCCAGCTACCCGATGAAGACAAAGCAAAACGCAGTGACTACGTTGTTCGTAACGATGGCTCCCTTGCTGAACTTACGGCTCGTGCCCGTGAGGTCTGGGATGAGATTACTGGCGGTTCTAACTGAACTACCAGGGAGGAGTTGTTAAAAATCAACCCCTAACCCGATATGATATCCCTCGAAGTCCTTACCTGAAACGTAACTTCCACCAAGCGTTACGTGCGATACCCATAGCCCATACTGTAGAACATCTATAATCAGATCAGCCCCGACTTCAAATATATCCCGCAAGCCCAGCCCAGCAACTGCATTACCACTGATATTACTCCACTGAAAAAAGGGCCGAACCGAGAGAGGTGCCTCAAGCACCGCTCTCCCGGTTGGCAGGTTAAGGGCGATACGATTGATGAGCAGCCCCGTACTCGAGTTGATATCAATTACAGAGCTTTCCGTTCGTATCGAATCGTTAAACAGGTAAACGTAACCCAACTGATACTCAAGTTTTGCATCACCCACCTGCGCTTGGTAGAACAGCTTGACTTCGGGTGCGTACGTGAATAGGTCCATATCCCAATTAAAGAGCTCTTGGGCGGCCTGCTTAAGGTAGGTTTGGCTGTACGAATTGTTAAAGTCGTAGCTGTTGTCAATTCGGCTGTAGGTCAGGGAAAATGCCGGCGCTACGAGTAACGATTCGCTAAGCTTAATGTACACTCCCGCACCACCAGAAGCCGCATAAAGATTCGTAACAGCAAAATCCTCCGCTCCCACGCCATCTATTGGCGCCAGCCCACTCGTAGAGCGGAGGTAAGCCAGGTTGCCATTAAGAAAAGCATTTACCTGCTGCTGCTCAGGGCCACCTAGCAGAACCTCTGCGGGTAACCGCACTGTGCGGTAGCTTTTATCGGGTTGTCCGTGTTGACGCTGCGTAAACGAACCAGTTGAGACCTCGTCTTGAGTGCTCAACAGAGTATTGGCATTAATTGATTCATTAATAACCCCGTTTACATACCTTGCCGCCTCAGGCGTTACTTCAAATGTCTGCGACTCAACCGACCTCGGCGCGCACAAGAGCAAAAGTACAAGCAAAAGACCACGAACACGCTTAGCACTTCGGGCTCCATAACGAAGCTCCGCAATGGTTAGATAGGCCGCGGGAATGGGCAGGCTCACATCGCTCTCCTCAGGGATAGTTACTTATTACCTCGGCAGAGTACGTTTCCTATACAAGTTACACAACTTGCCCCCTCAAAGCTCGAACTACTCATGCGGCACACTGCTAGAACGAAACAAGCAGCTAGTCTGCTAGAGAAGCGCAGCACACCCCTCAACTTTCTTACTACGGGCGGGTGGTGCTGCTCTTTTCTGGGGATGCCTGTGATTCGCGACAGAGCCGTAAACAATCAAAAATCGCACATAAAAAGGAGCAACTATGAGTGAACTGCACATGCCGCAAGCGCTACAAAACCAACAGCCGTATTCCCAACCCTACTGGCCACAAACCCAGGGACAAAAAGCATCAGAGATCGCCACTCAGATAGTTCCCTCAGCCCTACACATCGGGCTAGAAGGAATCCGTAACGCACAGCTTCTAGAGGCCGCAGCTGTTGGCGCGCGCTCAGCCGCTGGAACTGCCGCGGCAACATCCGCCAGTGCCTCTGCTTCAACATCAGCCCTCGGGATGGGCAGCACGCTCAGCGCTGCAACTTCTACCCTGAGCGTAGTGGGTGGAGCTGTGGGAGCACTAAACCTCGCGCTAAATTGGGGCAAGTCTTCACCTTCAGCCGGTGCTGCCAGCGGTGTTGCTGTAGGTGCTACGATTGGAAGCTTTATTGGAGGCCCGGGAATCGGAACAGCAATCGGCGCGGCTCTTGGTCTTGTGGGCGGTGCCCTTATCGGAGCAATTAAAGTCGGCAAACACGGCGACCAGCAGGTGCGTGATGTGGCCCGTAATGCGCTCGTCCAAAGCAACATCCTTGACCAGAACTACCAACTCCCACTAGCTGATGGTTCAATGTACAACATGGGGTTAGACGGAGGGCCAAAGAGCGAATTAGGCGGGCGCCGCCCATTCGAGGTGGATACCGATAATCCCCTGGCTGCTTATGCGCTATCATGGGTAAATCCGCTCGTAGAGCTGCTGTTTCAAGGAAACCAGAAGCTGATTACGGATTTTACGGGGTACTTTGCAAATGCAGCCCTCTCTAACGCCACGTCGCTGGATACTGTTAGAGACAACGTAAACTTTTTTCTCAAGCACTTTGGGATTAGCGATCAACAGCTCGCTGAAGCCGTTGTAGCACAGGCAAAGAATGGTCTGATACCGGAACAGCGCGCCGCTTCATACTTAAACGGCATTGATGAGCGGCTCACTAAAAGTTTTGTGCCTGCTGGGCTAGGCCAGCCGACGCGGCCTCAGCAAGATGAAACCCCGGGCTAAATCCTCTTTA
>JBIKWG010000212.1:0-5281 GCA_044356425.1 Bdellovibrionota bacterium
AGAGGGTGCTGTCACTATTCAGAATCTTGCAAAGCAGGGAAGTAGTGAAGCAGACAAGATACGGTCAGAGGGCGATCTCTATCGGCGCGAAAAGATCGCGCAGGGTGACCTGTTGGTGGCTGAGGCCAAAGCCGATGTTGATCGCATGCGGGCCGAAGTGCTGTCAAAAGCTGGCAGTGATGTCTATGTGGCGCTGCAGCTAGCGCAGCTTCTTGGCACGTTAAAGGGCGGCGTTGTCTCTAACGTGGATCCCTATGATTTTGATTCATGGGTGAAGCGGCTCACTGGTTCACAGCCTACGCAAGGGGCGTTGACTGATAGTACTAAAGCGGAGGTATCCCGTGAAGTTAAGTAAACTCGCCTCATCTGCATTATTTCTGATCGCGGTAGCCGTTAGCGGTTGCGACACTGGCTTTCAGCATATGGGAACCACTGAATACGGGGTGCGCTTCCGCAGGCTGCCTACTGTGTTTGGTGGTGGAGTCGCAGATGCTTCAAGTGTCGCTTTGCCACTACAGACGGTTGTGGTCATGCCGTGGGAGACCATCTACCGGTTTGATACCTCGCCGCAGTATTTGAGCTGGGGTCGTGAGATGGGCAGTGGCGGCGGCATAGCACAGATCGTACAGAACGAAGATGTGCACACGCGTGCAAAGGATGGCAACGAAGCCGCTCTAAAGATCACCGTTCGCTATCGCATTAAGCCAGACCCAGAGAGCTTGGTGCGGTTGGTGCAAGAGGTTGCAACTAATTCTGGTGAGGTGCAGAGCCTGGTTGTTGCAGTTGTACGTAGTGAGATTCGAACCTACATGAATCAACTCCGAACCCCAGAGTTCCGTGACGATCGAAAACGAAACGAGACGGTTGATGCAACGCTCAAAGCGGCGCAGTCTCGTTTGGCACCGCTTGGTGTTGAGGTCGAAGCGATCAATATGCGCCAGTACCGCTTTGTGCGGCTTTTAAAGGATGGCAGTGAGGATACAAGTTATCAGGATCGCTTGCGCGAGATTCAGGAGCTAGAGCAAGATATTGAGGGTGAGCGATCACGAATTGAGACCGTGAGAGAGCGGAAGCGTAAGGAGTATCTTGAGGCGGAAAGCTCGTACAATGCACGACTCCTTGAAGCAACCGGATACAAAGAGCAGTCGACCTTCGAAGGGGATGGATACTATGCAGCCAAATCTAACGAGGCAAAGGCTATCAGGGCTGAAGGGACAGCTTTGGTTGAAGGGCTAAAACAGCAGATTGCTGCGCTTTCGGGTAAGGGCGGCCAAGCGCTGGTGCGTTTAGAGGTGGTCAAGCAGTTAGTTAAAGCTAATCCGAGCTTCGTGGCAATTAATTCAGGACGTGCTGGTCAAGCTGCTGGTTTAGACTTATCCAAGGTCGATCTGAACCAACTCATTCAGCAATTCGGAGTGGTTGAGGGTCTTGTCGGCCAGCCACAATCAGCGCAAACTACGTCGCGTAATCAGGTTCAGGAATCTAAGCCAACGGCCGATAGTCTGGTGTCGGCTAAAGGGGAGAAATAATGACATCTATCAAGAGAAGAAAAGTCGCACTTATTGGCGCAGGACAGATTGGTGGAACGCTTGCACTTTTGTGTGGGCAGCGTAATCTCGGAGACGTTGTCCTTTTTGATGTGGTTGAGGGGATGCCGCAGGGCAAGGCCCTAGATCTCTCTCATTTAGCCCCTGTGTTTGGGCTTGATTTCCATGTTCACGGCACAAACAATATCGCCGATATCGCCGGCGCCGATGTGTGTATTGTAACGTCTGGTCTTCCGCGTAAGCCGGGCATGAGTCGTGATGACCTTGTAAAGACCAACGCTGATATCGTTCGTACCGTTGCCAAGGGCATCCGAGAGCACGCACCGGAGGCGTTTGTAATTGTAATCACCAATCCGCTTGATGCGATGGTGTACCTGATGCAGAGCGAGACAGGTTTTCCAGCAGAGAGAGTTGTCGGAATGGCAGGAGTTCTCGATACCGCCCGGTATCAGGCCTTTTTAGCTGAGGAGTTAAAGGTCTCGGTGTCCTCTGTTTCAGCTTTTGTGCTCGGTGGTCACGGAGACGATATGGTTCCAGTGCGCTCCTACACAACCTGCGGTGGAATACCGGTCGGAAATCTAATTTCAGCTGAGCGCCTTGATGCGATTGAGAAGCGTGTCCGTGGCGCTGGTGGCGAAGTGGTTGCTTTATTGAAGAGCGGCTCAGCATTCTATTCACCAGCGGCATCCGCGATACAGATGGCAGAGGCGTATTTATTTGACCAACGCCGTGTGCTCGCTGCCGCAGCGAAACTAAACGGTGAATACGGCTTAAAGGATCTCTATATCGGGGTGCCGGTAATTATCGGTAAGCGTGGAATCGAGAAGGTCATCGAGATTGAGCTTAACGAGGCTGAAAAGAAGGCACTTGCTGAGTCGGCAGAACGAGTTCGGCAGCTCTTGGCGATCTTGTAGTCAAATTCATTTCGTTCCTTCGAAACGCAAGAGGGATAGAGCAGCGAGCATCAGCAAAAGAGTGAGAAATCAAAAAAGTGGGAAATAAAGTATGAATCTTCACGAGTATCAAGCAAAGCAGGTGTTGAAAAAGTTCGGTCTTCCGATTTTACCCGGCTATCTCTGCTACACCCCTGGTGAGGCTGAGGCTGCAGCTGATCTTCTTGGTGGCGGAATATGCGTTGTAAAAGCGCAGGTTCATGCCGGCGGGCGCGGCAAAGCTGGTGGTGTAAAGCTAGCTAAAAGCGCAAGTGAAGCTCGCGAGCACGCCTCAAAGATCCTCGGTATGACCCTAATAACTCCACAGACCGGCGCGCAAGGAAAGCTTGTTCGCAAGGTTTATGTAGAGGGTGGTTGTAATATCGCTAAAGAGTATTACCTCTCAATCTTGGTTGATCGAGCTAATCGTTGCGTTTCAATTATCGCGTCTACTGAAGGTGGAATGGAGATTGAGGAGGTAGCGCACAAAACTCCCGAAAAGATCCTCAACGTTCGTGTTGATGCAAAAGTTGGATTGCAAGGATTTCAGTCTCAGAAATTGGCAATAGATCTCGGGATCCCGGCTGAAGCAAGGAAGTCTTTCGTTTCAGTAGTGAAAGGTCTCTACCAGGCATTCGTTGCGTGTGATCTGGCGCTGCTTGAGGTAAATCCACTTGTGCTCACCAAAGAGAACACCTTTATCGTTCTCGATGCCAAGTGCGCCCTTGAAGACAATGCCGCATTTCGTCAGCAGGATATCCACGCCATGATGGATTACGATGAGCAGGATCCGCGTGACCTTCGGGCGCAGAAGTACGGACTTAACTACGTTGGTCTCGATGGAAACATTGGCTGCCTAGTCAACGGCGCCGGACTTGCCATGGCAACTATGGACATCATTAAAGCGTTTGGTGGAGAGCCAGCGAACTTTCTTGATGTGGGCGGCGGGGCAACCAAAGAGAATGTAACAGAAGCCTTTCGTATCTTGCTCTCTGATACCAACGTAAAGGGGATTTTAGTTAACATATTTGGCGGTATTATGAAGTGCGACGTGATTGCCACAGGGATCATTGAGGCTGCAAAAGAGGTGAGCTTGAAGGTTCCGCTGGTTGTGCGGCTTCAGGGCACTAATGTGGATCTCGGTCGCAAGATGCTCGCTGATTCTGGACTCGCAATTACCCCAGCAGACACTATGGATGAAGCCGCCAAGAAGATAGTTGAGTTGGCGAAGTAGCAAGATAGAGAGGAATTAATCATGAGCGTTCTCGTTAATAAACACACTCGCGTTGTAACCCAGGGCATCACCGGCAAAACGGGCGCCTTTCACACCCGTGCTTGTAAAGAGTATGGAACTCAGATGGTGGCTGGTGTAACTCCAGGGAAGGGTGGGCAAGAGTTTGAAGGAATTCCGCTGTTTGACACTGTGCATCAGGCGAAGAAAGCTACTGGTGCTAACGTGTCGATTATCTATGTGCCACCTCCCTTTGCTGCTGATGCAATTATGGAGGCAGTTGATGCAGATCTTGATCTCGTAATCTGTATCACGGAGGGGATTCCAGTTCTTGATATGCTCAAAGTTGCCACCTACATGCAGGGCAAGCGCACTCGTTTGATTGGCCCTAACTGTCCAGGCATTATTACCCCTGGTGAAGCCAAGATAGGCATCATGCCTGGCTTTATTCATAAGCCAGGCCGCATCGGTGTCGTTTCGCGTAGCGGTACCTTGACCTACGAAGCAGTATTTCAGCTTTCACACCTTGGAATGGGGCAGTCGACCTGTATTGGTATCGGCGGTGATCCACTGAATGGCACTAACTTTATCGATTGCTTAGATCTCTTCAACCAAGACGCAGATACAGATGCCGTTGTAATGATCGGCGAGATCGGTGGCAGTGCCGAGGTCGAGGCAGCGAAGTGGGTTAAGACGAACATGAAGAAGCCTGTCGTGTCGTTTATCGCAGGTGCGACTGCTCCTCCAGGACGTCGCATGGGGCATGCTGGCGCTATCATCAGCGGCGGCGATGATACCGCTGAGGCGAAGTTTACCGCGTTGAGTGCAGCAGGAATCCACGTAGTGCGTTCGCCACATGAGATTGGGGCGAAGATGAAAGAGGTTCTGGGTAAATAACACGCGCTTGGCGTGAATCGTGCCGTGAGAGATTATCAAGAAGATATCTCCTGTTCGTGTGTAGAGACAAAAGAACAGCCTCTATTGTAAAAATAAATCAGGCTAGGGGGCTCTCTCTCTCTTCAACGTTTTATGGTTGAAGTAACCGCTGAAAAATAGCAAAAGGTTGGCTACTCTCTAGCTGCGCGGCATCGGCGTCTCTGCGCGAGTGATCGCTTCCCCATTTTGCAAAGCCCGCTAGGCCCTCAAGAACGCCCTGTCGAGTCAGGCCGGTAAGGTGAACGTTACCGAAGAACGAGTGGCGTTTCATGTCTTCGTCGGTGGTTGATTGCTTTGGAACGAACTCTGCCTGAGTCAAGTAGGTGTTTTTAATGCATAGCTTTAGGTCGTAAGGTGCCCCTGAAAATTGTAAGC
Organism: Bdellovibrionota bacterium; assembly: GCA_044356425.1. Lineage (GTDB taxonomy): Bacteria > Bdellovibrionota_C > UBA2361 > UBA2361 > OMII01 > OMII01. Next base: position 5,022 of record JBIKWG010000212.1, read on the forward strand.
GCGCTTCGGCGATTCCTGGCGATTGCGAGTGAACAACGTGTTTGCCGTGACCTTTTGATTTGTCAACTACGAGAGTAGCCAGTGCGCTCGCCAAGGCAAAAGCTTGTAATCCTTCCTCATCATCTAGCGCCGGCAGGTCAGTATATGGGGGAGTTCCTGAATTAATGTAATATGAGCTTTCAAGATCAAGATCTGCGGCAGCTGAGACGCACCCCTCGAAAAAAAACCGAGAGGTAGGTCCGCGGGAATTCATCATTATC
>JBIKWG010000213.1:0-5272 GCA_044356425.1 Bdellovibrionota bacterium
GTGAGCAGATGAAGGATAAGTAGACTGAGGTGTTGTCACTGCTGTGCCGCTAAGCGGCACAGCAGCGGCGACTAAGGCTGCCCAAAAGAGAAGGCCCTGGAAGACAACCTCTTCCAGGGCCTTTTTGCTTGGACCAAGGGCTCCACGATATTGAGACACAAATCTCTACGCTAGCTACCGGGTGGTATCCGGCTTGATTACTCGGGCGCAGCTAACGCTTCGCGCTGCTAGAATGCAGCCATAAAATCCCACAAAAAAACCCCTGCAAGCGTATACCTGCAGGGGTTAACATGATTTTTCTATTTTTGCTTACTAGCTATCGAATGTAGCGGTTAAGCACATTCTCAAACAGCTCCTGGCGTCCTGAAACGTTTGGAGTGATTTCGCCCTTCTCCAGCATGTACTTCTCTAAGCTCTCAAAGTTAGCAGAGCCCTCGGTAATTTGAAGACCGATGCCGCTCTCCCATGAGGCGTAGCGCTTCTGAGTCATCTCTTTCAAAACGCCATCCTTACGAACCTCAGCTGCAATCTTTAGACCGTGCGCAAAGGAATCCATAGCTCCAATGTGTGCATAGAATAGGTCGATTGGCTCGAAGCTATCGCGGCGAACCTTGGCATCAAAGTTTAGGCCGCCACGACCTAATCCGCCCTGGTTAAGCACCGAGAGCATCACCTGCGCTGTGGTATAAATATTTGTCGGGAACTGGTCAGTATCCCATCCAAGGAGCTCGTCACCGCGGTTTGCGTCCACTGAACCGAGCATCCCGAAACTACTGGCATACTCCATCTCATGAGCCATGGAATGCCCAGCCAGGGTTGCGTGGTTCGTCTCAATGTTGAATTTAAACTCTTTTTCAAGTCCATACGTCTTAAGGAACGCCATGCACGCAGCGCAATCACTGTCGTACTGGTGTGTTGTTGGCTCCTTTGGCTTAGGCTCAATCAAGAACTGCGCATCCAGGCCGATTTTGTTGCGGTATTCAACAGCCATCGATAGGAATCGACCAAGGTTATCGAGCTCACGTCGAAGCTGTGTGTTGAGGATACTCATGTATCCTTCACGCCCACCCCAGAACACGTAATTTACGCCACCCAGCTCTTTAGTGGCCTCCATAGCCTTCTTCACCTGGGCTGCCGCATAGGCAAACACATCGGCATTGCAGCTCGTTGATGCACCGTGCACGAAACGCTTGTTGCTGAAGAGGTTTGCAGTGCCCCACAGCAGTTTGATTCCCGTGCGCGATTGCGCGTCTTTAAGCTTTGCTACGACTGCATCGAGATTCTTGTTGCTCTCGCGTAAGTCTTTTCCTTCCGGAGCAACATCACGGTCATGGAAGCAGTAGAAAGGAACACCAAGTTTCTCCATAAACTCAAAGGCCACATCAACCTTTTTGAGCGCCATCTCAAGTGAGTTTGAACCGTCGTCCCACGGACGAACCGCGCACCCTGGCCCGAACGGATCGCCGCCGGTGCCACAAAACGTGTGCCACCAGGCTACAGCAAACCGTAGGTGCTCTTTCATAGTCTTTCCTTCAATGACCTCTTCGGCATTGTAGTGGCGGAATGCAAGCGGGTTGGTTGATGTTGGGCCTTCGAACTTAATCTTGGCCACATCGAAATATTGAGTCATGCTCTCTCTCCTGTGTGTATTTCAAACGACGCGGAATCGAGTAACTGTCAGCGTAGTTGTACTAATGACGCAGTATAGTTCCCGAATAAAACAACCCCTCTTGGAAAAACAAGATCCCCGGGAGGCACCGGATTGGATAAGGGACGAGGAAAGACTTTCTTAACAGAAGCACGTAACACAACTAGCTGTTAAACGGTCAGACCGCGGACAATAACTTCAAGAATCAAGAGCGTGGTATACCAACTTTCGTCTAGAAGGGACACGGAATAATAACCCCAGCCGCATTCATTTTTGATGAAAATGAGTGAGGACAGGTGGGCGGGCACTCCCCTAATAGAGCCAAGCTGCGCCGTATAAGACAGCAATCTGCTATACTCCCAGCGTCAGAAACCCCAGGATCATAAGAGACTCTTGCTCTGGTCGCTACTGTGTAATGTTCGCAAAAATACCCGATAATCCGCACTTTAAATCAGCGAAATCTGCGCGCAGCGTTGAATATGGCAATTGCTTTATGCAGCCGCATAAGGGGGCTGGGCTGCCAAAACAACCGAGCAGCTCTTCTGAAAGATTATCTGAGTCGTGGCGCTCACGAACCTCTCGTTTATGGTTGTTCTCTGAACAGCTCGGAATGTGAGTTGTCTCTTATTTGCATTAAAGACGGCTTTAGAATTCACTAACGTGGTACGGCGCGCAGGACCTCCTGAAGCTGGTTCGGGGTAAAGGGTTTAGGCAAGAAGGCTGAGGACCCAAGCCCTCTGGCAACCTCTGCCTCCTGAGGTGTTGCATGACCGGACATAAGTACAAACGGTGCTGACACCATCAGGTCACGCACCGAGGCCAGGAGTTCTAACCCGTTCATAGCGGGCATTCGTAAGTCACTAAGGATGAGGTGGGGGGCAGGGTTCTCTTTGAGGTACACAACCACATCCTGGGGCGAAGAGAAGGCAACAACGTTCCAGTGAAAGGCCTGAAGCAGCAGCGTCAATGCCTTTAAAACACCCTGATCGTCATCAACTACTACTACCGTGCATAGCTGCATACCGACTGAGCTCCTTACCGCAAGGGGTCCTGCTAAGAGGTGTTTTAAGTCTCTTTAAGTATTCGATGCCGGACGGCTAGGGAAGGATTTTATCCCATAGACGCAAGCTATCGGTGAGCGCGACCAGTGTCTCTTGGATAGCAATCTTCGGACTACCTCACGCTACGTTGTCTCTGTAGTTGTTGGCGCTGGTGCTGGCCGATCTAGTCGAAATGGGATACGACGCCGGCACGTCTTGTGGTAAGCAAAAACTAACGAACGGAGGAGAGGGTCCACTAACAGATATCTTTGCGACAATCGCACAGAGTGATTTAGTTGTTGCGTACCAAAAACTAACCGCTTTGGGCGTTAAAATAATCCAAATTATAGGGGCTATTGCCGGCTTTGTTGCTGTTGTTTTAGTTGTGCTGTCGGCAGATCTCTTTTGCGGCGCGCCGACTCTGCAAGCAACGGCATGCCCCACTTGCATGGCATCTCCAACGCCAACCGTCACCTACGATTCTCCCACAAACAGCTGTTGGTGCTGTCCTTACCCTCCGCAGCAGGAAAGCGATCTCGCAACGCTCGGACAGCTGTGTTAACCGTGATTTTAGAGACTGCACGGTAACAGAGTCTCTTCCCCATAACTATTTCAGGCCGAAACTCATCTAGCAGTTTAACCGCCAGTGACCTGAGCTCGTGTAGTAATTCAACAACAGCACGGCTCAACGGCATGAGCGATTCGAATTGTAGCAATAGACAGGCGGATTAACGAAAAGACCTGTTTGAATGTTTGAGCATTCAGATGAACATTCAGTTACAGCCCACTTTCGGGGTTTTTCGTTAACCAGTGCCTCGTTTGTATTTACACCCTACCTTCATCGTCTGTTTTGTTTCGGCTCTCTTGGTGCGCAGTAAATGCGAAGGGGGAGTGGTCTGGCTAATTCTTTTTGGGGAAGTTATGGCAAGTTTAAGTTCAGCAGGCAGTCCGAAATTGAGGGTTGAGAACATGGACAAGTCGTGTTCGATGCCCACAGCCTCTGAGTACAGTGCTGCAGTCGCTCGGCTTGCACAGGCACGCGATACGATTGAGCCTCAATTTAAAGCAGCATCAGACAGCGGTGATCTAGTTGAAGGGCAGCGGTTATCTGCGGAGCTGAAGAGAGAATTTGAAGCGTTCACGGCTTTTCGAGATGGGATTCCTGCCGCAGTTCGACTCTCGATTAATGCTGAGCGGATACTTGAGAGCTTCGCTGTTGCGGTGGATAGCGGGCTGAAGGCGAGGGTGCTCTCGCTATTTGGTGTAAAGCCGATGGAGACGGTCAGTCTCACGATCCCTGCCGACATAAGCGACCGAGATGCGATGCATGCGCTTAATAGCAAGTTTAGGGAGCTCTTTCCTGAAGAGAATCGGGCGGCGATCTGGGAGCGCCACATTGAACAAATTCTTACTTATGGAGGTGCTGCCTCAACGAAACGTTCTGCCCGACGAGAGATTAAGGTAATTGGTGTGGTGGATGGCACTGTACGGAAAAACCGAGAGAGCCAAGAGGCGGTGCTTACGCAGAAGGGGCTGGTTTTCTCGCATCCGATTGACCAAGCGCTTGCAGCGGCTGCGTTTGCGTGTAAGCAGGAGGGGAAGTATTTATTCGGGAATAAAAACGTCCGCGGCTCTGTCCCTGGGGTCGCGCTGCGCACCTTTCAGGACGATGGTGTCTACGTCCTCTGGGACAACGAAGACCAACGCAACCCTTATGTTGCTGCGTCTGGCTCCCCCTCCCCGGAATAAAAAAATAATTTGATCGTTGGTAATTGGTTTTTTGATCCCCTCCGTTAGGAGGGGTTGGGCTTTTGATCCTTGGTTTTGCGTAACTGCCTGTGATCAGGCGGTTAACAGATGCTATGCGACGTTTGTCAGAATTCCTCCATAACTGAAGTAGTATGAGTGGCCCAGAACAAATAAAGCTTCCAACTTTTGCGGATTACAAAGCGGCCGAGAGGCGGCTTGTTGAGGCACGCGATACGATTGAGCCTAAATTTAAAGCAGCATCAGACAGCGGTGATTTAGCCGCAGGGAAGCGGTTATTTGCCGAGCTGCAGAAGGAATTTGCAATGTTCACCGCTTTTCGAGATGGGATTCCCGCTGCAGCTCGACTCTCGATTAATGCTGAGCGGATACTTGAGAGCTTCTGTGTTGATGATAAAGGCTTCGTAAATCTAGTAATCCCTTCTGATATCTCTGACCAAGATGCGATGCATGCGCTTAATAGTGAGTTTAGGGCGCTCTTTCCTGACCACAAGCGGGCGGCGATCTGCGAGGTCGACATTGAAGAAATTCTTAGTTGTGGGAGTGGTAGCTCAACGACGCGGTCGGGTCGACGAGAGATAAAGCTTATTGGTGTGGTGGATGGTACTGTAGAAAAGAGCCGAGAGGACCAAGGGAAGGTGCTGCTGGAGAAGGGGCTGGTTTTCTCTGATCCGATTGACCAAGCTCTTGCAGCGGCTGCGTATGCGTGTAAGCAGGAGGGGGAGGATTTATTCGAGGATAAATGGGTCCGCGGCTCTGTCCCTGGGTTCGCGCTGTTCTCCGATCAGGTCAGTGGTGTCGGCGTCGTCAGGTTCCA
>JBIKWG010000214.1:0-5239 GCA_044356425.1 Bdellovibrionota bacterium
CTGAACAGCCCGCTCAAGAAGTGCCTGTGGGTCAAGCATCAGACACTTGCCGGCTTCAATTACAAGTGTGCTCAGGTTGCTCGCATGCATCTGTTCAAGGGTTTGGATACCAACAGCGGGCAGATCAACCCGAAGATCTTGATGAGATTTAGCAAGCTTAACCACTACGCCGCTGGGCCCACGCACGGTGCCGGCCCGACGGATTGCTTCAGCTGTACCCTCAACAGCTTCGACTGCAATCACGGTTTTATTGCGAACAATAACTGACTGGCCAATGTCGAGGGACCCGATTGCGCGGGCGGCCTCCCAGCCCAGCTGCGCATCAGCTATCTCTGCCGCAGTTAATGCTCTTGGGGTAATCAGCCCGCGTTTGGGGACGCTTTCATGCAGCAGCACGTGTGGAGCTATAACGCGCATCCCGCCCGATTCAATTTCGCGAATAATGCCTCGCAGCAGTGAGTCGTCGTTAAATGAGCGTATGCGTGATAGCATCCGTAGACCCACCCAATCGATTCGAAAGCCGCCAACAAAATCAACGCGTTTAACGCCCCCTAGAAAAGCAACCTGCTTAACTCCTGCGCGTCGTAAGATTTTTATCAGTTTGCCGAGCTGTCCGATGCTTATCCACTCGCAGGTTGAAGCCATGTTAGCAATCTGCGGGTCTGCCTCGTTTTTTAGAGCAACCACAGCCAGTGAGAGGCCCAGCGCGCGGGCTTTTTCGGCGAACTCAAGGGGAAAACGGCCATTGCCGGCTACTAGGCCCAGTGGTGAAGAGAGTTCCGTGGATTGCATGATTTGTTGTAGTGCCATGAGGGGCTGACCATATGTCCAGCAGGGAGTTCAGTCAATCACGGACTTGGCCGCTCTCCACAACCCCTCTAGGAGATACTCGTAGGGTAATCTTTCTTGTTTTTTTAGCGCCCCTTCCTAACGAAACCTGCCTCAGCGCCGACTATAGCATTAGCTGGAAAGTTGGTGGTGTATTGAGTGACTTGGCCACGGAAAGAGGCTCTGTCTAGCCCGGATATCGCATTGGTTAGGGGCTGAAAGTAGCTAGGGGTAGCACGGTCAAGTTGGAAAAGTAGACCACGGGTCCACCCGTGTATCCTGCGCAAGCAGGGCGCGTGGGCTCGAGTGAGAAGAGGTTGTTTATGAGTAGCTTTTCCTTTGACCCGTCGAGATCTTCGGCGTTTCAGAGGCTTATATCAGGGAGAGTGGCCGCGCCTGGGGCAGACCCAGCGGCACGGGCGGAGGGAAAAAGGTCTTCAGACGTAAGTATATTTAACGAGGTGCCAGCACCGAACAGCGGGGCCGATAGCGGACCGCCAGTCAAGGCAGCACTCTCAGGCCTATCGTCGGCAGTGAGAAACCTGAACGAATCCACTGACACGTTGGCCGCTATGAGTGGTGCTGTTGAAGAGGTGCAGCGCGCAAATGTACAGGCGTCTGAAGTAACGGTCCGGGAGGTTCAGTCTGCAGTTCAGGTGGCAGATGAGCTGACGGGACGTATCCGAGAAAACCTGAGGGTGGCTAATCAGGCGCAAGGCAAAGGCCTTTCGCAAGAGTCCATCCAGCGTTTCTTGGGCTAAAGTTGGTGCCCCTGCTGATAGTCCATGGTGTTGTGCACTGTGGTGAGGCAGGGGCTTTTTTCTTGATTGGAAGCCAGCCTCTTAAATCAGGTTCTCGAGGGGGTTCTAGATTAGCCCCCTATACAAGTGGCTTGAGAGCGTTTGTAAGCTCAGCCGTGTTGATTTCGATATCCCCATCGTTTCGCTGCATACTTTCAACTGCTCTATAAGCATGACGTGGAATACTAGCCAGTGTTTCATAGCAGTTGTTTGCTTGTCGCCGCTTGTGCGGAAATAGCTCGATTAAAGTCGAATAATTATCCATAAACAGAGCGTGGGTAAGCCCCGAGCCGTGTGGGCCCACCATTATGTTAGTGGCTCGTACGAGGCTAATCTGCTCTGGTAATGAGAGGTCCTCTAAGTACACGGTGGCAAAATTAAAAGCTTTAAGCACTTCTTCAACTGCATCCTGATTAACAACGCGGCGAATCTTGGACAACTCTCGTCGCGCAACAAAGATTCTCTGTTCAGATGGTGTCATCGGGTGAGCGGCTGCTCGGATGCGCTCTCGAAATAGCTGCATCAGATCGGTATTCAGGTGAGCGTTATTTCCACAGAAATATGTTGGCACGTACATTCGTGCAGCGTGTAGATTAAACGCGCCCTTAGTCATCAGGCGTTCAGGGGCGATGTTTAGCAGACGCAGGCTTTCAGCCGCCCAGGGTGCTCGCGTTGGCTCGGGAAGCAGATAGCACCCTTGAAAGCCACAGTCTTCTGCAATGAGTACTTTAGGCAATGAGTCAATCATCCAGTGCCAGAAATAGCTGTCGCAGCGCGATACTAGAGATACAAGCTCTGTCGCCGTGGCTGTAGTTTCTGCCGAGCTAGCAATCTCTTCGAGCCGTGGGCGAACAAACTTTCCTTTGCGTAAGAATCCGGCATTTTGTTCAAGCAGCGGCTTCATCTCGGCCGTAAAGATGTAGCCAGCATCACCAAGGAGATAGCAGTTTGGAACAACAAATAGTCCATAAGGCATGTCGCCGTACATATCTGTACAGAGCGCGCCGCGGAGGGCCGGCATCTCAATAAATGCAAGGCCGCGGATGTCGCGTAGGGATTGTTGATGTGGTGAGCCGATGGAAGAGCTGCGATAGGGATTGGATGTCATATGACTGTTGTCGCACGACTGTATCGCTGTAAGGCGGTGCTTTGGCAAACAAAAAAGTCCGTGCTAGCGGTGCCAGCACGGACTTTTCTTAGTTACTGATATCAGTTGCTTGTAACCCGCAGAAGCGTGTCACAGCATCTGCCACCTTAGTAACGGCCACCTGAGTATCCACCCGAACGGCCTGAATTTCCACCTGAGCGTGAATTGCCGTTGCTTGGGCGTCGTCCACCGGATGAGCGTCCGCCGAATCCACCTGACTGAGATGGTGGACGAGCTGCGTCGATCTTGAGTGTGCGACCGTCAAGCTCAATCGAAGATGCGATTGCCTTCTCTGCCATCTCCTGAGAGCTGCAGGTAACGAATGCAAAGCCCTTTGAGCGGCCAGTCTCACGATCCATAACGATTGAAACCTGAACTGGCTCGAACTCTGCAAATGCGGCATTCAAAGTTTGCTCAGTAGTGTTGTATGAAAGATTACCAACGTATAATTTTGACATGTATTTCCTTTATTTCTGCCCCTCTCGGCCGGCGGAGTCATTCCGCTGCCATTACATCATGTCATTAGTGCGATTCTTCAGCCGTGAACCACTCCGCCTAAGGTACGCCCTTGGCAAAAGTGGGAGAGGAGAAATGAAAGGTACCTCGGATATGAAGCTCTAAGAGAAAGCTTATCCTGATCATGGTGACACAAGCGCGGGCAAATCGCAAATCTATTGCAGTGGATAGGGCTGAAACTCACTTTGCCTCAATGATTACAAAGGTTTAGGTGGGAAGCCCTGCGCCACAAGAGTTGTTGGGTATGTGCCATATTGGTGCTTTTGATACAACCCGCGGGAGTGTTTGATGCCAATTTCTTGCGAGGATGTTTTGTCGTAGCATAGAGCGTCTGGCTTTTTTGCCCAATGTGGAGCTGTAAATATGCTGATGTTAAAAATTCTGTTCACATTGCTGGGGGTATTGGTGCTGCAGACCAATGCGGTCTTGGCGCTTGATGCATTTCCACCTGATTATCAGAAAAAGCGGGTTCTCATCAGCACCGATATAGGTGGTGGAGATAAAGATGACACCCAGAGCATGATTCACTTTCTGGCCTACGCCAACATGTTCGATCTCGAAGGGATCGTTATCAGCAGGCCTCGGGGCCATGTTCAGGAGATGTTGCGAGTTGTTGAAGCGTACGAGAAGGATTACGAGAAGTTTCAAGCTGCTTCAGAAGACTATCCAACGCCGGCGCGTTTACGAGCGATTACAAAAGTTGGGGCGCGGCGCATGGCAAGCCGGATTGAGGAGCGCATCTTTCGCACTCCTGCTCGTGGATATACAACCTCAACCAGCGGTTCTCGCTGGATCGTGAAGATGGCTCGCAAGGCTGACACGAGGCCGTTGCACATCGTTGCGTGGGGTAGCGCCACGGATATCGCGCAAGCACTGCACGATGCACCTGATATTAAGAGAAAGATCCGAGTGCATCTCGGCGGCACAGGTCGATATGCATACAATTATGTTTTTGATCCTGCTCCCCTAGATTATTTACGTCGCTTGAAAAAGTTGCGGATGATCGATGGTACCTATGGAAAAGGCGTTTACGCGCCGGGGCAAAATAGCACGCAGAAGTACGGCAATATTGGATTTGTTAAGCAGGTCATCAAGCCTCGTGGATTTCTCGGCCAGCTTTTTTACACGATCAGTGAGCGGATCGATGTGAATCGCTACGGGTTAAAGATGGGCGACTCGGGCATGGTGTTCTTCTTGATGAATGGCTCTTATGAAGAACCATTTCAGCCCTCATGGGGAGGGCAATATTGCCAGTCCACTGGCGATCCCGATCACTTCGTTGCTTGTCAGCAGCCTGCACTGCGTTACGCTGGGGAAGCGGGTGCGCGTTCCGTCGCGATTCATCAGCGCGACTTTCTTAAGGATTGGGAGCGGCGATTGAAGTTGATTTACGACTCGTCACCTAGCTAGGGCAGTCGTTACAGGAATCATCGTTTATTGCAAAGAGCACGCTGCTGCAATAATCTGGTAGAATGATAAACCCTAAAATATCGCAGATGCGCGTGTATACGGCAGCGCGAAAAATCCAGCTATTTTCGGGGTTAAAGACGCCCGTGACTGCTGATCTAACGATTGGAGAGCCACAGCATCGGCCAGATCCTCGAGTTATCGAGATTCTCAATGCGTCAGCCAGTGAGTCAGTTGGGCGCTATCCTAAGACAAGGCAGGAGGGCTTTCTTACAGAGGCAATAATTGAAGCGAATCGCATTTCAAAGCGACTTAACTCGTCAGAGATCAACGAAGCTCAGGTATTGGCGGGATTGGGTAGTGGTGAGCTGCTCTACTCGTTTGCGGCTGCAAGCCTTGATCCAGCAAAGCCCTACGTACTGATACCCAACCCAGCGTATCAGGTATACTCATCTGCCACTGAGCTTGCCGGGGGTATTCCTTACTATTTTAACCTGACAGCGGAGCGAAATTTTCAACCCGATCTGTTGCGTATTCCTGA
>JBIKWG010000215.1:0-5224 GCA_044356425.1 Bdellovibrionota bacterium
CTTGAAGACCTTGATCTCGATATCATCGGCCACCTCCTCGGTCTCAAGGGACTTCAGGGGACAGGCAACATACATGCTCAAGTGACTCGTCAAGATGGGCGCTTTATGATTACGGGCGACCTAAGCACAACGGGTGTGCGCACTTTAGAGGGAGAGATAGTCGCCGAACGAATCGGTCTTAATAATCTCGAAGCAGAGCAGAATAACGGCTCCGGTGAGGTTGCATATCGCGGCACGCTCTCAGTGCAAAACGCTTCGGTTCAAACGCAGTCCGGCGAAAGTTACGCTGTTAGCGCTCTCTCAGGAGATATTCAGTATAGACGCAATCGTGACAAGACAAGCACTGTGCAGAGCGGCAAGCTCACTGTTGGTGATTTTTCATTCACTGATGCTGGCATCGTGATCAAGAATGTAAGCGGAGAGATTCAAAACACAAAGGGCACAATAAAGCCCAATGAGCCAATCGACTTCACTCTCAATGTAAACGGAAAGAGCATTGAGCTTGCTACAGACGCATTTTCTATTAAGAGGATAGCAGCATTCTCAGCACCGCTATCTGTTTCGGTGCTGCCAACGGGGGAGTACTCGATTAAGGGGCCGGTAAAGGCTGAGGGCGGACAGATGCTTTTTCACCAGCGCCAGCTAGCGCATGTTCGCGGCGATGTTGATATGCTGATTGCGTCAAATGGATTGCGTTTTGCAAGCAAGAATCTCTATGCAGAGAGCCTTGCTCAGCCCATTCAAGTGCAAGGAAGTCTGCTTGTTTCGCCCCTGAGGTATGACGCCTCTGACCTTACTGCGCGTGTTGCGGGCGGTAGCGTTTCTGGAAATGCTTCTATGCAGCGAGGCAGTCAAACAGCAACAATTATCTCTATGCGGGCGCATGATGTACGGGTGGATGACTTCTTGTCGCTCATCTATGGTAGAGCAGTCGCGACTCTGGGTGGAGTTGTAAACAGCTTTTCCACAGATGCGACAGCGGATAAAGATAACTTCCTGGCTACATTGAAGGGCAAGGGGCAGCTTGAGGTAAGTGATGGCACTTTAAAAAAGGTGCGGTTTAGAAGAGAAGTCGTGGATCTTATCGAGGCAATTCCGGCTGTAGGCGCAGCCGTCTCCTTTACCACTGACGCAACAGACAGCAATACTTACGCGATACAGGGTGGGGCATTAAAGGGGTTCTCCTGCGACTTCTCACTCAAGGATGCTGCCGTAACTACGAACAATCTTAAAGCGAGCGGAAAGTATTCAAATGTTGAGATCCAGGGGAAGCTCTTCTTTGATGGTAGATTGGATGCCCAGGCTTCAGCTGTGTACCTTGAGCAAAACATTAAGGCGTTAGGTGGACCAATTAAGCCGCTAGGACGGCTGATGGGTAACATCGGCCGTATCGAGATTCCGCTGCTTGTTCAGGGAACGATTGATACCCCCACTATTTCAGCGGACTTCTCGCGCCTTCACGAAGTAAGCATGCCGGGACGAGCGGTGGGTTCGTTGCTTAGCGGCATCGAGGGTGTTGTTCGCGGAAAGTAGCCTGGAGCGCGGACCGTTTGGTCCGCTAAGGTGTGCTAGCGAGCACTTTCATTGCCAGTGCAGCTGGAGCTTTGCGCCCCCAGTGGTCTAGCGCTTCGGCCCCGAAAGCATGGCACCAAGATTGGCAAACGGATTGTTTCCAATCGTCTCAGGCTGGTGCGGCGCACCCTGAGGTCGTCGCTGACCTGATACATCACCGCGCGGGCGAGTGACCGCCTTGGATGCACCGCCCGCGAGGCTCGTGCCACTTTGCTTAGAAGCGCTACTATCAGCGTTCTTCTTCATCGTAAGAGCGATCTGGCGCTTCTCGAGATTTACTTCAACAACTCGTACCTGCACCTTGTCGCCCGGATTAACCACGGCTCGCGGATCTCTAACGAAGTTGTCGCTTAGCTGCGAGATGTGCACAAGGCCATCCTGATGCACGCCGATATCAACGAACGCTCCAAAATTAGTGACGTTGGTGACAACCCCTGTACAGAGCATGCCTGCCTTAAGGTCACTAAGCTCATGAATATCTTCGCGGTACTTTACATACTCAAACTCAGAGCGCGGGTCACGCCCTGGCTTCTCAAGCTCTTGGATGATGTCGTTAAACGTGAACTCTCCTAACAGCTGCTTGAGCTGTGCATTGTTCTTGAGCTTTGAAACTCCGCCGCCTAACAGGTCAGAGAGGGAGGTTCCGTTCTCAGTCGCAAAGGACTCGAGTGCCTTGTACCGCTCAGGGTGGACTCCCGTGTTATCAAGTGGGTGAGATCCGTTTGAAATGCGCAGGAAGCCAGCTGCCTGTTCAAATGCGCGCTCGCCGAAGTAGGGAACATCTCGAAGGTCTGCGCGAGACTGAAATTGCCCCTTGGCGCTGCGATGAGCGACGATTGAGCCTGCAAGTGACGGCCCGATACCAGACACATAGGCAAGCAGGTGTTTAGAGGCAGTGTTTACATTTACACCAACGGTGTTAACGCACGATTCAACTACTCGCTCAAGTGCGCTCTTAAGTGATGACTGAGAGACATCGTGTTGGTATTGACCAACGCCGATGCTCTTCGGATCTACTTTAACAAGCTCAGCAAGTGGATCCTGAAGGCGGCGGGCGATCGAGATGGCGCCGCGTACTGTGATGTCCAGATCCGGGAATTCTTCGCGCGCCACTTCACTGGCGCTGTAGATGCTTGCTCCTGACTCACTTACCATGACAACGGGGACTTGAAGCTTAAGTTTAGATACTGTGTCGCGTAGGAACTTCTCAGTTTCGCGGGCAGCGGTGCCGTTTCCAACGGCGATCGCGTCAACTTTGCCATTCTGTAAAACGGTTGATAGCTGATGGAACGCCTGTGCTTGCTGCTCAGGCGTCAGCAGGTAGACCACGCCACTGGCAAGAAACTGGCCGGTGGAGCTTACGAGCGCCAACTTACAGCCTGTGCGCTGCCCTGGGTCAACACCTAACACACACTTGGTGCCGAGCGGCGCAGCAAGAAGGACTTTTCTGACGTTCTCGCTGAATACGTCGATGGCAGCCGAGTCTGCGATGTCTCGGAGAGAGGAGTGAATCTCGTTCTCGATAGACATGAGCACATACACTTTAAAAGCTAGGCGCGCTGCGAGAAGGAGCGATTTCTCACCAGGCGTTCCTTTCGTTGGACAGGCGTGAGCCTGGTACATGGTGAGCAGCTTCGTCATGAGCGCTTCGTTCTGAGGAGCGCTGCCAATTGATAATACAAGCTCTCCTTCCGCTTCGCCGCGTTTAATAGCCAGATAGCGGTGGCTGCTCTCTTTCTTCATGAGGGCCTGAATAGACTCGCCATATTCAAAGTAGCGATCGAACTTACTTGGAACCTTAGCCTTCTCACCCTTTGCTGAAGCGAGATGGGCATGCGCAAATAGCTGTGTTCGCACCTCTTGGCGTAACTCTGGAATCTCTGAGAGCCGCTCAGTTATGATGGCTTCCGCGCCCTGAATAGCAGCCTGAGTATCTGCTATACCTAACTCTGGGTTAACGAAACCTTGTGCCCTGGAGTCGAGTGTGTCGGTGGGAGCCCAGAGTTGCCCGTGGGCACAGTCCCATATCCATTCAGCAAGCGGCTCAAGACCAGCCTCACGCGCGATAGTGGCTTTTGTTTTGCGTTTTCTCTTGTAGGGGAGGTAGAGATCTTCTAAGAGAACGAGATCGAAAGTGGATTCAATCTGCGCTTTAAGCGCAGGCGTAAGTTTGCTCTGGGCATCTATCTCAGAGAGGATAAATGCTTTTCGCTCTACGAGGCTCTTCCACTTGCTTAATGCGTCAATAGTATTTCCGATTGCTACTTCATCAAGGTTGCCTGTCTGCTCTTTGCGATATCGTGCAATAAACGGCACGGTTGCGTTGTCAGCAGCAAGACGAATAACTGCCAGCGCTGACCGAAAAGGAATAGTCGGGAATTGCTCCTGAAACCAGCGAGCAAACTCTGTTGGATCTCCTGGAATCATCTCTTGCGAAGTGCTTGCCCCGGCAGATGCGCCAGAAACATAACAGGCTGCTGTGGTGCTTTCTGATTCGGATGGGACAACAGATGACATGAACGACGCGTCTCCTTAGACAAACCTTAAGTATTTGCTCAATGAGAGCAGAGAGAGAGAGAGAGAGAGAGTACAGCGCTGGCGGGATCGAGGCCAGAAGGACAATCGAAAAAAACTGGTTTTGGTGAGGGGCATCCCTCTTGCGACTGCGAAGCTTAAACCTCGCTTCATGCGGGAGTGCGCAAATCAAGATTCTAGAACCCCCAGAGGCCTGTGTTCCCAGGAGAGTCCATCACCCGGCATTCGTATTCGGAATGAGATTTAGCCCCTCCGTAGCATGCTCGTAGATATCAAGCAGTTCAGCACGGTACGACGCCACGCGATTCTTTGGTAGGTGTATGTCTGCTTTAACAAACGCCTGAAAAATCATCACGTCAAAGCTATTTTTTGGGCGCAGGTGTGCGAAGAAATGAAGATAACGAGTCCCCAAGAGCCGCTCATCGAGCCGTGCTGACGGAACTGCCTCAGCAGCATCTTTCTTTGCAAGGTTAAGGATCTCACGGAACACCGGACGTGGCTCGGCGAGCACTTCAGCTTTGAGAAGCATCTCCTGAAACATTGTGACAGAGTCCAGGGGGCCTGTTGACCTTCCACGAAACATTTCGGCGGCGAGATTCTCCATTCCCCAAAGCAGATGCCTATATGACGTAGACGTGGAAGCTTTAGGGTTACCGTAAGTAGTAAAGTGAAGCGCGACGCTCTTGCCTCTAGTAGGATCCTGAGAGATCCGGATTCCCCCCTCGTCAAGAAGCGCGACAAAGCGCTCGCGCATGGTGGTCTCTGGTTGGTCCTTGGAGGCTAGAATTGTTTTTGAATTGAGTGCTTGTATCTCCATACAAGCGAGCATGTCAGGGGTGCCATCCGCGCGCTTATAAAACAAGGGGACCAACCAATTTCGGCTTGCAGTTAATCCTTGATCTGTAAGGAAGCGGCTTTCCGTCAGTATAGCAGCTGCTTCAGTGAGAGCAGTGAAACATTGCCTCGTAGGTTGTCTGTTAAACGCGTTAACCCGCAACCCTAGTCGAACAGCATCCACAGAACTTCGGCCCACTTGCACCCCTCGGGCACCATGCACATACTCATGAATTACAACTAAGAGCAATTTTAGCTCTCGCGCCTCTTGAGTCTCGTTTGG
>JBIKWG010000216.1:0-5221 GCA_044356425.1 Bdellovibrionota bacterium
GTGACCGTGAGCTAATCACACTCCTCGTAAACGGCGCTGCTCACCAGGATCTGCTTGAGTGCGAGCTACTACCGCGCCTCGAATCCGGCGTATATGACTACGCGGCCCTTACCTCGCGGATGACCCTTACTGTTAGGGAACCCCTCATAAAAGTCGGCGCTGCATTTGAGCTGGCTCGACGACGCATACGACCAGAAGGAGTTGCCATTCGGGCACCGAGAGATGTATTGCCGGTAGTTAGCCACCTTCTCGAGAAGAAACAGGAGCACGTGCTGGCGATATCGCTCAATGGCGCCCACGAGGTGGTTCGCGCAAGAACTATAACCATCGGGCTCCTTACGAGCTGTCCAGTGCATCCACGCGAAGTCTACTCGGGGGCGCTGCGAGACGCGGCGAGTGCGGTGATTATGGTACACAACCACCCTTCTGGAGACCCGGCCCCAAGCGAAGAGGATCAACGGGTAACCGAACAGATAAAAGCCGCCGGTGCCATCTTAGGCATACGACTTCTCGACCATATTATCGTTGCAAAGCGCGGATATTTCAGCTTTCAAGAGCACGGCAAGCTATAGCCAGCGCTGCTCGCGGTACCATTTCGCCGTAGACCGTAGGCCCTCTTCAACAGAAACCTTCTGACGGTACCCAAGAAGCGTTGAGAGCTTTTGCGTATTAAACGCGCGGTCTTTCGTAAAAAAAGCTACACGTCTGCGGTAGATCGGTGGTTCAACTCCCCACGGCCTGCAAACCGCTTCACAGAGATCGGCAGCCACAAAGAGCGGCCACGCAGGAAAACGGATAAACGTTAGCCACCGGTTTCCAAGCTCGCTAGCTATGGCCCTTACGATATCCTGCAACCGACTCGGTTCTTGGTTACCGCCGATAAACACCTCTCCAAGTGCGCGAGGATGAAGAGCGGCACATATAAAGATATCGGTAAGATCCTCTACATGTATCAAGTGGTAGAGCCCCTGCCCCCTTCCAAAGAGGGGAAACACGGGCTTGAGAGCCATTTTGAAAACCTTTAGCAGCCGCCTGTCACCAGGGCCGTAGATTGCAGCGGGCCTAACAACTGCAAGCGGCAGCCCACTTGCAGATGCAAATTCCCTGATCCACAGCTCAGCTTCCGCCTTGGTGCGCTGATAGACGTCACCCGGATTAAAACGGTACTCCTCATCGGCAGGTGGCTGATCTATGTGGCCGTGCACGCCAACAGTAGAGACGTGAACAAATCGCTTAAGGCTCTGCGACCCAACCACTGCGTGCGCGAGCAGCTTGGTGCTTTCAACATGCACAAGTGCGTAGGTCTCATCGGTAATCTTGGCTTCTCGATAAGCAGCTGCCACGTGAAATACGTACTCTACGCCACAAGTCGCTTGTGCTACCGTGTTAGGATCAAATACGTCGCCCCTAATCCACTCGATTGGCAACCCCTCAAACTGCGAGAGATCCGATGAACCCCGTGCTATGGCGCGCACCCGTGCACCATGGCCTACAAGCTTCTTGGTTAAAACTGAACCAGTGTAGCCAGACGCTCCTGTTACGAGCACCACGCTACCGCGCAGGGCCGAAAAATCTACCTGCTCAGACATCTTTTAAAAAACTCTAAAAATTTATATTCGCTGCCAGACGCAACATAGGATCGCTATCTACGATCTCCTGAAAGTACGTTGAGTCATCAAGCAAGATATCTTGACCAAAGATATTGTCAACTTCAGCAAGCAGGATACCGTGACGAGTCGGTAAGCGATACCCCACCCCTGCTCCCATCAACCACGCGCTTGATGTGCTCCCTAGATCGGCACTCGAGCCACCAGAGCGCTCCTGATAACGATAGCTCGCACTGCCCTGCAGAAAAACACCAGACGAGAAAAAGTAGCGTGACATCAACCGCCCACGATGGTCATAGAGCGCCTCACTCTGGTCGAGCTCACGTCGCTCGCGGCTGTAACGGTAGTCTGTGCCGAGCACGAGCTTCGCAGAAACCACCTGATAGAGGTAAGTGCTTACGAAATCCTGCTGCAGAGCACTCTCTGCAGAATCAGCAATAGCCGAGCCGCGAGTTGCCGTTCCTGCGTCGTAATCAACGTCAACACTGTAGACCCCATCAACGCTCGATTCTTCAAGCCAGCGCCTCACCCATTCAGTTCCGACATAGGTGCTCTTGGTGGGGCGCAGATCGAGACCTGTGCCGAGATTGCGGGCAAAGGTTCCCGGCAGGTCATTAAAGCGCTGGTTAATACCACCCACCAAAGTCGGATCGAGGCTGACCAGATCATTCTGAATTCCCTTACCGAGTGACTCGGTGTACGCCACGCGTGCCATAGCTGAAGAGCTTGGATTAAAAACGATTCCCGCGCGCGGACTAAGCCGACTACGCTGGTCGGCGTCGCCATCAAAAGGGGCAGCAATTCGGCTCTCCCATTCAACGTGCTCAAAAGCCGTTCCGAGGTTTAGAGCCAGGCCGGGGGCAACTTTGACGGTAGAGAGATACGATACCAAGTCGCTATGCATCAAGACAGGCGAGGCGCCGTTATACGTAACACCAATCCCGTTTAGCGTCTCAGTCTCTTCCTCTAGAAGAACTTTTTCATCGAAATTATCCACATCATTGCGCGAGGTCCGCAGCGTAAGGATTGAATCCACAACACCCGTTTTAGCCAACAGTTGGGCCTCATTGACCCACAAGCTCTCATAACGATCGGTGTTACTATCGAAGAGCGCCGCAACTAACGCTGACTCTTCTTGCCCACCAAAAAGCGATCGAAACAAGAGGTCGTCGCTCAGGTTAGGCTGTTGCAGCTGCTCCCTTGACCGCTCAAAGTACGACTGTACAATCGTAGAAACCTCAGGCGAGAAGCGGTGCAGATATGCACCGCTTGCCGACCCATTATCAAAGTGACTCTCCTCATCTAGACGATCGCTTTGCCCAAAGAATCCGCGCCCCTCAAAAAGCAGTCGGTCTCCCCAGCTTGGTTGCGCCTGAAGAGAAACTCCGAGATTGCCCTGCGTGGAGCGCGGCGAACTATCAAGGCCGTTTGTAACTGTTCCAGAAGCTGAAAGCCCCGTCACAATATTGCCACTCTTTCGAGCAGTCATAACAGCGGTATGCCCGATATCATCTAACGAGCCGTAGCTGGTAGAAACACCCGTGCGCCATCCGTCTCGCTCAAAGAGCGATGAGTACTCATTGAGGGAAACGCCGGCTCCGATTGAATCAACAACGTTAACACTAAGAGGAGCAAAGAGATCCGCCATGCGCCGCTCAGAGAGGCTGGCATCTGCCGAAAAAACGCGCTCTTGAGATTCTGCAAGCAGGCGGTGGGCCGAAGCGTTTCGATAATCTGACATAATGGCTGAGATAGCCTCTATCCGTCCACGCTCCACGAATCCGAGATCTCGGTATACTCGCGACAGCGATGCGCTCTGCACAGCAGCATCTTCGTCAAGCAGATTACTTGAGCGGTATACGGCCCGCCCTCTTGAGAGTTCGCGCGACTTCTCAAGGTCCTGCAAAGCATCAACCGGCCTGTTCTGCGCAACCCGCATGAAGCTGCGATAAAGATGTGGCGTAGGGTCGTTTGCATCAAGAGAGATTGCGCGCTCGTATTCAGGCTCTGCTGGCGCGTAGGTATCTGACTCAAAGTAGCTCTTGGCCAGGTAGCTCCTGTACATTGATCGTGAGGGCTCGAGCACAGTTGCGCGCTCAAAGTGCGCTCTGCCAACCGCAACATCCCCGCGATTAACTGCGATCAATCCAAGCCCTAGCTCAGGCAGGCCGGCAGCAGGCTCAATCGCTGAGGCACGAACAAAAGCCGCGAAGGCAGCATCAAATGAGCGGTCAGCCATCAGCGCAAAACCAAGAATCGTTTCTGCGTACCATGAACGTTTACGTATCGCCTCTAACTGAGAACGTGCCTCTGGCACGCGGCCAAAAGCAAGCAGTAGCTCTGCTCTGCGAGCGCGCAGATCGCCAGAATCCGCCGCGGTTTCAACACCCAGCACGGCTAACGCCTGAGATAGATCGGCTCGCTCCTGCAGAACAAATGAGCGGCTAAGCCGCGCTGACTCAGAGGACGGAAGAGCCTCCAGTGCAGCACGTGAATTGCTTTCGGCTGCTTCAAGCTCGCCTAAAACGAGGCTTGAAAGAGCGAGATCCGCCGCAACAACGGGCGCCAACGGGGCCTGCGGCGACTCGCTGAGGCAGCGCTGCCGCAGAGCACTCGCTGCAATAGGATCGCCCCGCTTACTGAGAATCTTCGCTCGGACAACGCTAGCTGCACCGCATGCATCACTATCTTTGGGTAAGCGCGAAAGCGCGCCAGTTAAGTCGCCCCCTATGAATAGCTTTACCGCGTCTGCGACCCCAGGCTCTTTGTTTGCAAGGTGCTGCAGCTCGTGATCGTTTCCAAGAGCGGGCACGAACACGCTCCACTGAGCGCTGCGCTCAGACGACAGCACAACAAATATCTCTGGTGGCTTGCCGCCTTTAGTAAACCTGGCTCCCTGTCCTGCAACTAGTTGCGCCCGACCCCCGGCACTATCTCCATCAAGTGCCCCTGAGACCATCTTCACCACGGTAGCATCACCGTTAACATCGATCGTAAACTCAGTGCCCCTGATAGCAGCGGTAACGTGCTCGGTCGCAACAACGGGATGCTGCTCGGAATGACTGAAGAAATGCAAAGCCCCCTGCAGTAACGATACGGGCTTGTTCTGCTCTTTAAGCTTTAAGCGAGCCCCGCTCGGAAGTCTCAGGTAAGAGCCATCAGACATCTCAAGAGCAACCCTTCCTGGAGCGCCCACAACGATTTCATCACCTGGCTCAAGTGGCATGCCGACAGCCGCTGCAAGTGTGACCCCACTGCGCTGGATAGTGGCGCTGCCTTCTAGCGAGAAAAGCTTAGCTGCTCCATCTCCGTTTTTGACATCCGCGCCACCTGCTTGAGCATGTGCCAAGGGCAGCATTACTATTGCAGCAATCAGTATCCCCGCCATGCAGTTGCCTACTCGAGAGAGTAGCTGGGCGTTCAATCCAAAGATGGTTTTATACACTAGCGCCTCACGAAACCAGTCCAATCTCATCTGACCATAACTTAACAAACCGGCAGAGCTCTACCCCCTTTTTAAGCAACTTTCCTAGTCGCCGAGCGCGCCTGTTGATGGTAGCCTCCGCTGATGACCGTCGCCCTTCGTATCGCTATCGCAATCGCCGTCGCTATGG
>JBIKWG010000028.1:0-18274 GCA_044356425.1 Bdellovibrionota bacterium
AGAATTAAATTTCGTGGGCCGCAGGGTCCAGGGGCCGCGCAGGCCCTTGGTCGTCATCCAAATCTTGGCTCCAGCCAAGTTTGGATAGAATTACATTTCGTGGGCCGCAGGGTCCAGGGGCCGCGCAGGCCCTTGGTCGTCATCCAAATCTTGGCTCCAGCCAAGTTTGGATAGAATTATAGATGGTGGGCCAGGGTAGACTCGAACTACCGACCTCACGCTTATCAGGCGTGTACTCTAACCAGCTGAGCTACTGGCCCACGGACGAAACGAGGTGGCAAAAATAGAGGTAAGCGTTGGAACTGTCAAGCTAATGGGAAACCTACCAGCAAAGATAATCCGCCAAGAGACCCAAAACACACCGCTTTAAAGCGGTAAGGCCTCAGAACCCCCTTGCGCTTCTGCACCTAACCCCCCAATACTAGAAAAGTACGTGATGTTCGTGGTGCCTTTTTACTAATTGCAGCCTCTTAATAGGTATGAGCCCGGTCTTACTGTTGAGCGCATCGTATGAACCTTTGCGGATTATCTCGTGGCAGAATGCTGTCTGCATGTTTTTTCTCGGCAAAGTCGAGATAATAGAGCAGTACGACCACGACATACGCTCGGTTTCGGTTGCTATTAAGGCTCCCGCCGTTGTCAGACTCCTGCGCTTTTTTCGAGCTGGACGTAAGTCACCCCCACTGTGCCGCGCCAACCTGTTAGCCAGAGACAACTTTACGTGCCAGTATTGCTGCAAAGAGTTGACAGCCAAGGAGGCTACCCTCGATCATGTAGTACCTCGCAGTCAGGGGGGAAGAACTACGTGGGAGAACATCGTCTGTGCCTGCGCTACGTGTAATCGAAAAAAAGGCGGACGAACACCGAAAGAAGCTCACATGAAGCTCTTATCGAAACCAGCAAAACCCGATTGGCTACCGGTTTTACATATACACCTTCATGGAAACATCCCCTCGTCCTGGACAACATTCCTGCAACCTTTCTCGAAGCCAATCAGAGGCTAAAGAGGCGCTTAGGATTTTAACAACACGCGAACCACTGGCAACGCTCTGCGCCGCCCTTGCGCCCGCTGAGATATTTATTGTCGGTGGCACTGTTCGCGATGCATTTTTGCCCTACGCAGACACAGATCTCGATCTTGCAACCAGCTTATCAGCCCAAGAGATAAAGACACGCTGCGAAAAGATTCCAGATATAAAGATAGTTGAAACCGGCATACAACACGGAACGGTACTCGCTGTGCTCGGTGGCATACACGTTGAGATTACAACGTTTAGGCAGCCATCTGAACGTCAGAGCCATACAGCTGCTTGCGACATTCAGACCGATCTCTCCGGTCGTGATTTTACGATCAACGCGCTCGCATTCAACACCTCAAACGGCGAATTACTTGATCCCTTACACGGAATGTCAGACCTACAAAACAATCTGCTGCGGGCTGTTGGAGATCCCGTGGCTCGCTTTACTGAAGACCCGTTGCGGGTGCTACGTATGGTGAGATTCGGGGATGCTCAAGGAAGGGTGATTGAGCCGACCACTCTCGCTGCAGCCACAAGCGTTGCTCCGAAACTTGCACAGGTGAGCGTAGAGCGTGTTCGAACAGAGCTTGATAGGATCGTTCTTAGCCCGTTTCCTGACGATGGTGTTCGCAGACTGCTCTCTTTAGGTGCCCTACCCTACACGCTGCCTGAGCTGCTGCCCGCCGTAGGGTTTGAACAGAACAGATTTCATATTCACGATGTATTTGAGCACACCATGTGGGTGCTCAAACGCGCCCCTGCTGATCGAATACTGCGCTGGGCTGCTATCTTTCACGACGTTGGCAAGCCGCATACGCTCAGTGTAGATGAAGGTGGAAATAGACACTTCTACCTGCACGAACTTCACAGCGAGCAGCAATCTAAGGTGCGGCTAGAGGCGTTAAAATTCTCTCACAAAGATGCACAGGCAATCACCACTATCGTGCGGCACCACATGCGCCCTCTCGACTGCGGAGCCGCTGGGGTTCGCAGGCTGATACGTGACCTCGGTCCAGAGCTGGCTCACTGGCGCCAGTTCAAGGAGGCAGACGCACCACCTACCGTCCCCGAGGAGGAGTTTCGCAAAAGTGCAGCGCGTTTCGATGCGCTACTTGCCACAGAGCTGCAACGTGCGGCGGGACCATCTTACGGAAAGCTTGCTGTTTCTGGTGATGACCTTAAAGCTCTTGGTCTGCAAGCTGGAAAGGAGCTTGGAAAGCTGCTCAAAGAGCTAGAGGAGCTTGTGATTGAAGATCCTACGCTCAATACCAGATCGAATCTACTCGCTGAAGCTCGTAAGAGATACCCTCTAAACTCTGGCAAATAAACTTAGAAGACGAGCAAAACGCTCACGAAATCATAACCATTTAGTAGTAGGATTTTTGCTCAAGGCGTGCGAGGTATAGCAGCTAGTAAACGTCCGCCATCGACAAAAGTCGCTTGGACGCTGCTCATGTACTGACTAACATCGACCTGTGTGCACAAGAAGAGGACTACGTGGTATGCAACCGACCCTAACGAAAAAAGTCACAAGCAGCGAGAAGCCGTGCACAAAGATCACACCTCACACTGAGATTGAAACTCGGTATTTTGTGCCTGCAAAGCTCGCAGAGCAGCTTGCCTCCAGGGCCCCCAGCGCTATCATCGAACAGCACTATTTTCGACGGTCGACTCTGCAACAGCTTATTAGCTCTCTAAACTTGGCCGATCTGGTAGATTCAATAGAGGGGCTCACGAGTGGTCGAATTAGAAAAACCCAAGCACTAGCGCCAGCTTCTGGCTCTCTGATTGCCCCGCTGTATCAGCTTGAACTCAAAGGCCGCCGGCAGCTACTGGAAGGAGCATCAAAGAGGCCAGAGGTAAGCCTTTCCATTTCAGCTAAAACATTCGTTGATCTGCAAAACGAGGCAGATGGAGGAACAGTCGTTAAACAGAGGCATGAAATCCACGGAAGGATATTTCGGGGAGGCTCGGCAACTCTTGTAACAGCCCAACTTGATCGCTATGTCACTACAGGCGCACCACCCAAACCCCCGCCCCTGTACTTCAACACTATCGAGATTGAGGTTCCAGATCAGCGCCTAATTAAACTGCTTAAAGCAGGCCACCACAATTTCAGTTTTCTAAAGCAGTGTATCGACGTTGCTACGCTCGCAGAGACACTGCAGGATTCATTTAAGAACCGCTCTCTTGCTCGCGATGGATTCACACCTAAGTTTTGCAAAGCAATAGAGAAATTAGAGCGCGCTGTCGGAAGAAACCTTTAAGACAGCCAAGGTGAGCCCCAGAAGCAGGAGTCCCAGAAGGAATAGCCCAGTAAGCCCCGCACCCTATAGACGGTGAGGAAAAAGGTCGCTATTCTTTGCCAAATGGTAAAGAGATATCTTACCCCGCAATCGCTGCTTATTATCGCAACATCGCTCGTTGCCCTATTGGTGTTTAACCTTACCCGTCCAGGGCTGAAAAACGAGCTGCAATCTTCATTTGATACCTGGTATGCAGAATCGTCCTCTGCTCTCACAATACACACCGAAGGGCCCTACCAGGGGCGAGAGATTACGGTGACCATTTCAGTCACCGTTGGGGGCTCTCAGGGCGATAGCGCTTCTAAAAACCAGGAATGGAAGCTGCCTAACGGATCACTTTCAGATCCCGAGCAACGTGCCCGCGTTGCTCGCGTGCTGCAACTTATCGCCGAGTCGCAGCTGTTTAGCATCCGTCGCTCATCGGCCTCAAAAACAGGGGGCGCTTACCTTGCGATTGCAGTCGTAGACCCAACGCGCCGATTTGAGACGACCATCAGCTTTGATGAGGTTAAAGAGAACATACAGCTCCAAAACCTCTTAAAGCTGCTTGAGGTGTTTGCAGCTAGCCCACCGGCTCCACCCATGAATCCAAACCAGCTCTAGCTCTTTGCGTGCTCGCGGTTTCGAGTGAATGACAGGATCAATTACAGCTTCTTTACCGGTGAATATTTTAGCCTAACGTGCTTCTGTTCTTGCCAGGGTACGCGAATGCAACCAAAGTTGTGATTTGCTCTCAGATGCCCTCGTCGAGTGCTTCCCACAGAAGAAACTAAAAACCTACCGCTGTTACTAATGATTGAGTCCAAGGAAGAGGAAGAAAGAACTACCTCTGGCTAGCGCCACCCCAACTCACGCACAGCGGGAAGAAAGAGCTCTTCATAAGCAGATACGTCACAGGCTGCCCCATCCATGAGCGCCTGAACCTCTTTGAACAGCTCACCTTTTGCCTCGGCAAAAAGCTGCCCCCAGCGTTCCATCACAGGCGCCAGCACCGGCGCGCTACGTTCAAATGTTGCAGCAAGACGATCAGCGACGCTTGATGCTTCACTTTCATGCCGCGCTACCTCTTGCCCGTGCAACCCAGCACCGACAGGGCCAACTTTACCAATCAACGACAGCGCTTCACTGATCTGCTTTGACTCTGCGTGCCCGGGAACAACGGTCCATACCGCTGACTCAGGAAAATCAACCCCACCGATTGCTCGCAGCGTCACACATGGCACACCAGCTTCAAGCGAGATCTGAAGATACGGCGCAAGGTGCCCGAAGAAATAGTTGTGCAGGTGAAGCGCAACATCCGCTGAATCAACCATCCGACTCCAGGCCTGCGGAGAACGCCCAACAACGAGCGACACCTCGTGCTGTACCTTGAACTCCTCTAGTAACGATTCAGCTCGCTGCTGCTCGCATGCATCAATCATCCAGAGCAGATCCCATGTTCCCTGTGCTGCTTTAAGAGCAGGCAGGAATGTGTGCGACCGCCCCTCAAGACCAACCCCTGCTGCAGTAACAACACGCAAAGGAACCTCGGTCGTCCTGCTCTTCCTGCTACGCTGTGTAGCTTCAATGGGCACCGGCAGATAGCCCAAGTCAAAACCACCGCTATAATCAGTGGTAACCCTATCAGCAGTAATCTGCTTCACTGTCATGAGCCCGCGTTGGGAACTGCACAGAACAACGGGATTTAGCGAGACCTCGCGATATGCAACCGGCGCGAACTGACGTGCAGCATGGTCACGATCCGAAAATGATACGCTGCGGTCGTGATAGCGACGAATTGTCTGCTCCCACGGACTGGTATGCAGCGCTTCTGCACCGAGGTCTGAGAGGTAGAGATCGTGTGCCCACAGCACGCCAGGCATTAACCCTATCTGAGACCTCACAAAGCGCGCCCTTCGATGATCCTCTAGCTGATAAAAGAACAGGTCAAAGGGCTGCTCTTTGTGGCGCGTCATAGCCGTGAGGTAGTGTCGAGAGCTGGTCGCATCCTGAAGACACGTCTTGCTCTCTGTAAACAGCTCAATGTCAAAGCGATCTTTAAGTCGCGGCAGTAGAAGCGAGGAGCAGTAGGAAGAGAGCGTTTCACCGTGCCTTCCGCTGCTGTCGCAATCACTGAACCATGCAATCCGAAGCTTTCGTGCCATCACGATCCCACTGCAAGCGAACCTGACTTACTCTGCATAAGCGGCGAAAGAAGCCCATCGAGCACCTCATCCCAGCCGTGCGAAAGCATCCCCGATTCTTCAATGAAGGCTCTGGCCTGCACACGCATCTGACTCGCCTTATCAGGATTCTTGACCAGAATGTTGCAGGCAGCTGCTATCGCTTCAGCAGTTGGCGCGGTTACAAAGCCATTAACACCATCGCGGACAAACTCTAAGGTTCCCCCACTATCGGTTGCAGTTACGACGGGTCGTCCGCTCGCCATACCCTCAAGGGTGACATATCCGTAATCCTCATCAAATGGGGCGTAATACACCCCAGTTGCCTGGGCGTACAACGTCAAAAGCTCTTCATCACTCACGCGACCCAAAAACTCAACTCGTGACTCAAGGTTGTGCTTGGCTATTTCATTACGGAAGAAATCCATGGCTCCCGGCTCATCAGATACCCCTACCACCTTCAGCGAGAGCCCTTCAATTAACGGCAAGGCATTGATCATCAAGTCTAATCGCTTGATGCGACAGATCCGACCCACCGAAAGCATGTACGGCTTGGGCGCTTCACTCCGATAGCGATCCCCCAGGGGCAGGGGCGGATAGAGCACTGCAGCTGAAAGCCCATTAAAGACCTTTAATCGGTCAGCTACGTTCTTTGAAATTGCTGACCGATATGCACACTCTCCGAGTGCCTTACTATCTGCTTCAGTCAACAGCTGGCGCAGCGCCTCATCACGCGGGTCATCTCCTATATCTGAGAACTGACCACCATAAAGGTCGTATATCGAGCGCAGCTGATGAACTAACCACACACTCTTTGACGGATGCCGCGCAAAGTAACTCGGAAATTTTGTGGCAATAACCAGGTCCACTGGCTTCCCTGCGCACGAAGAGAGATCAAGAGAGCGCCACATCGCAACCTGCGCAAGAAGATTCTGCTTAGGCAGCGGATTGTAGGGCAACTCAACAGTATCCGCCTCATGACCGCGCTCACGAAGCTTCTTTACAAGGCTCGCTACAAGCACCTCTTGGCCGCCATGAGTAAACGGCACTTTTACTCCGAGAACCAGAATGCGCGCCATTATGAAACAACCTCAAGCACCAAACAGTAATCTTGAAATCCGTACAACAGGCTGTTCAGCTGCTGCATATTCAGGTTGAGCCGACGAACCGCCTCAGCCACTGCCGGCGTATGCGAAGAATCCGATGGAAGCTCTTTTAGAAGGTAATGCGGTGACACGGGTGACAGCATCTTGGTTTCTTTTACCGTCAATCCGGCCAACGTTGCCATATAACCGAGCATATCTGGATGAAGCGGCCACACATGCGTCGGATCACGGAAGTAGTTTGAAGAGAGCGCTAGCAGCGACTGCGGATTAATCGTCTCAAAGACGATCGTGCCCCCCTTCTTGACCTTAGCTTTACCAAGCTCCATCAACTCGCGCAGCTGGTCGCTGGTCAGATGCTCTACAACTTGAATAGCGATGATACCACCGAGCGACTTATCAGCTAATGTGCGAAGATGCGCAATACCATCGCCGTATTTAGTGTTGCACCCGTGAGAGTTTGCAACATTAACCATCACCACATCGAGATCGACGCCGTAGGAAGAGACACCGCTCTCTTTAAAGAGCCGCTGCAGCTCTCCACGACCAGATCCGATCTCGAGTACAGTGCCTGGCGCACGCCGAAACAGTGGGGGATATACACGAAGCCGACGCTCAATCTCTGATTCAGCTCCGCGATACCGATTCTCAAGTAACAGGTACGAGAGATCTGCCTTAGCTGCTCGTGTTGAGGCACCCTCCTCTGCTTGTGGCACATCCTGACTGGTATACTGGCGAAGATTATTGATAATCCCCTCGAGACCACAAACCAGCGAATCAACCCGCGCCAAACGCGCTAGAAAATCATGCTCGAGTGCGAAAATAGCAGACGTCTTCTCGTCATCCACTCGGCCTACCCGATCAGCAATACGAGTTACATCACCGTCAACTTTACGAACCAACTCACCAAACAGCTGTCCATCCCGCGCATCAATGTAACGCCCCACCTCATTAAGATAGCGCACGAGGTTCTCTTGATACTGGCGTTCGGCTTGAAGATAGTCATTAAAGAGCGCTGTACGCAGAAAGGAGAGAAGCTTACGCTTGAGCTTTACGATGATGCGCCCTACGACGCCACTTCGATGGGTAACTATTCGGTCAGGAGATAGCTTTGTCTCAAAGGCGTAGTTAAGGTTCAGAAAGCGGAGGTTCTCTGAGTGCTGCAGACTTCCTGCTTTGATCCCCTGCTCGTCTGAAAAACGCGCCGCGGTTGGCACCATAGCTGGCATCGTATCTCGATGTTTTTGGGCATCTTCGCGGACTCGCTCGCGAATCTGCTCCATCAACTTCTGAATGTTGACTTCAGGCTCTTTATCCTGCTGAAGCGGTCGCACCGGCTCTGTCATGTTCTTCCTACTCCTCAGACGAGCGCGAGCCATCTCGTAGACTGTGCCGTATGGCTCAATAGGCCCAGGCCGCGCCTTGCCCACACTACTACTAATCGCTCATTATTTCTACCCGCTCAGACAACAGTAAGGAGGGTGCTCTTTTTTGCTTTCAGACGTCGCACCCGAGCAGCTCAGCCAATCACCTAGCTCAATCGCTAACGAGCTCTGCCAGAATCGGCGCGTGGTCCGAAAGCATGACCCACGGGGCCTGGTTCAGGACCGAAACGGCGGTGGGCTTGAGTGCTCGCACATAAAGGCGATCGAGCCGCAAGAGCGGGAATCGTGTCGGAAAAGAGAGCGCATGCGAGCCGGTCAGATTTACAAATACCTCTTGGAGCTCAAGATGCTCAAACAAATGGACAGTGGCTCGCTCTTGCCAATCATTAAAATCACCAGCTACGATCAGAGGCTCAGTTCTCACGCAATCCTGCACAACGCGTCCCACAAGGCGCCTTATCTGTAAATCTCTGCCACGCTGCAAAATATTCAGATGCACGCAGATACAGTGAACCCGGGAAGCTACCCCTGGAATGTCGAGCACAGCGTGGAGCATACCCCGAGACTCAAGCGGATTCGTAGAAACATCGATGTTCTCGACCGCAACTATCGGAAACCGACTAAGGACCGCATTCCCGTGATGTCCGTGAGCATAGAGTGCATTCTTACCATAGGCTCGATGCGGCCAATTGTTACCGGCCAAAAATTCATGCTGTGGCATATCTGGCCACTCTTCAAAGCGCATTGCATGCTTGTCGTGTTGCCCGACTACCTCCTGCAAAAAAACCACATCTGCCTGACATGTCAACAAGGCCTCACGAATGGCCGGAAGAACGAACGAGCGGTTGCCAAATCCCAAGCCTTTGTGAATGTTGTAAGAAAGTACGCGTAGGGCTCTCATGACTACACCTACAGAAGATACCGAAACGCCAGCAACATCCGGCCAATGGTTCGCTCAATCCAGGGGCGATTGTGCCACGTTGCAAGGGTCACTTCGACACTACTCTCTAGATCTTCAGAGAAGTGTCGCTCAAGAGCAGCTCGTCCTTCATCTGTAACAACCTCAACGTCAATCTCGAGGTCGTGAAGCAAGCTACGATGATTTAGATTACTTGAGCCAACCAGACCCCACGTATCCACAACAAGGGTCTTAGCGTGCAATATAGATCTACGATATTCAAAGATTCTGACACCAGCGCGCAGAAGCCCCAGGTGGAATGCTGAGGCGATCCAGGGCATAAAGACCACATCTGAGAAGCCCGGTACGATAATTCGCACATCGATTCCACCCATCGCGGCCGCACTCAAGGCACGAAGCAGAGAACCATCGGGCACAAAGTAAGCGTTCGTAATCCATATTTTGTGTTGAGCCCTGCTGATTCTCAACAACAAGTCGAGATAGTTCTCACGTCGCTCTCGGCGAAACATGTTCTGACGAATTCCAAGCGCTCGCTTCGCTCTTCGACGCCTTATCTGTTTAAGGTGCAGCCGACGACGCAAGCGGCGCAGCGAACCGCCCCAGATATCCTCAAAACTTTCTTCGATGACCCGCACCGAATCGCCCTCAATCACAACACCTGTGTCGCGCCATGCAGCCCCGTGAACGAGCGATGCAAGGTGGTAATCGGTAATATTCATACTGCCTACAAAAGCTGCGCCGGAGTCGACGATACATATCTTTCGATGATTGCGGCTGTTTATCCGCCGAAACCATTTGCGCCATCGCTGCGGGCGCCTTAGCTCATCTGCACCATGAAGCCAGGAAGCCCATGGCAGCTCATGAAAAATGCGGCACTGAATACCAGCGCGACGAGAGCGCTGCAGGATAGTTCGTGCCCACGGAGCAGAGCCTACTCCATCAACGACTAACCGCACGCGCACGCCGCGCCCAACTGCCTGAATGAGAAGCTGCAATATCTCTTCGCCAATAACATCGAGGGCAAAGATATACATCTCAATGTCGATAGTGGTGTGAGCATGCAGCAGAGAGGCCTGGAGAGTCGCAAAGAATTCGTCTCCGGTTCCAAAAACCTCAAGGCGTTTGAAAGCACTGACTTCAATCTCAGTGTTGTCAAACGAAGCAGTCATGCATGTCCTTTCTGTAAACAGGTGTCTTCGGGAAAGTCAGGGCTAACCCCTTTATTATACGTGACCAAGCGTTAGCTCACCACAACTGCTTTAAGGAAAGTGTCGAAATCTCAGGTGCTTATGTGCTGGCAACACTCTTGCAATAGCACCTCATTAAGGGCGCCATGAGAATAAGGATGTTCAGCCGGCGCATAACCCTTCGCGGTTACTAACGGAGACTCGACCCAGGAGCACAAAAAACTGAATAAGCACTACTGTCTGGTTAAGCCAGGCCCTTATGAATAGAATTAAAGGCTACATGAGCAAAATTAGGTACGAAATGCGACACGGCGAGGAGAAAGCTTAATAACCAACTGTAGTTGGGATGAAAGCGGTAAGTACAACAGCCTCAAAAAAAAGTCGCTAAAAACTGACGCACAGTACTGACGGATCGGGATTACTACATAGACTTAGGAGAAACAGGACATGGAATCAAATATTATTGAGCGACTTTTTTCTTCCTTTACTGAACTCGAAGGTGCAATTAGCAAGGCGCGTCAAACGCTCAAAACTAAGGATACCGTATCACCTACGGTGGTTCGTCGTCTGGAGTCCTACGACACCATCCTTACCAAGCAGCGCGCGCTCGCTGTTGCGCTGTGCGAGGCTATCGCTAAGAAAAACTGGGATGAGGTTACAAGACATGTAACTCTCATAAACGGGCTATCAGCGATGATTAGAGACGATGCTAGGGCTATCCTAGATGCTATCTCCACAAGCTCCGACAGCCCAACTGATACCGAGACAGAGAACTTCTGCTAAGGGAGTCAACCTCAGAACTCCCTCTCTTTTGAGCGCTCTTAACAACACCAAGCGTACTCGAGGGGAGGGCGTTTTTAGCTATGCAGGATAGGTACTTCGGGGCCTCTGTGCCATGCTATTCTGTGCCATGCTATTCTGAGGGGCCAATATACTTACGGTGGTAACTTTATTCTGATGGTCGTATTGATGGGCCGCTAGTCAAAACGGCGCCGCTGCACCTGATTAACCAACACCTGAGGAATCGACACCCGGGCACATTGCTTACCGTTGCATTCCGACCTGTCGTCGACCAAACCACTCATCTTCGTCAGTGGCCTCCAGGATTACCAACCGGACCAGCGTTTCTTCTTTTAATGGGGAATCAAGCTCTCGTAACACATCTAACGCAGCCATCATGAATATCTCGCCACGATGACGACCATCTCTAGCGGCAGGCTTGCGCATGTCTTTGAACACTTCTTGAATGTATTCTCGTGCCGTCATCACTTATCCTTTGGACGTTATCCTTTGGATCGATACGGGAGGTAACGATAGCAACAGCGCCCGATAAATACCATACGTAACCCCAGAAAAATCGCGTGTCCTGCGCACCATTCCCCCTTAAAAACCGCCAACACCCCCACCCTGCCGTGCTTAATGAGAGGCCTCATCATGCCGGGTTTGAACCTGCGCCGCCACTTCACGGGCATACTCAGCTAAAATAGTATCCATCATATCGTGAGCTAAAACAGTGATCTCTTGCTCAGCTGCACGTTCCTCATCAAGGGTCTTGTCTAGTTCAGCAACAATTTTATCTTCGCCCAAAACCTCTGCAAGCGAACGCACATACTCATACGAGCTCATCTCATAGGTCGCAATTTGACGCAT
Source organism: Bdellovibrionota bacterium (assembly GCA_044356425.1). GTDB lineage: Bacteria > Bdellovibrionota_C > UBA2361 > UBA2361 > OMII01 > OMII01. The sequence goes on from JBIKWG010000028.1 coordinate 11,732, forward strand.
GATTCCTATCACACCAAGATCCACTGTCCATGCACTTGACCTACTCTCAACGATGTTCAACGCTTCCTTGATCATGGCCTCCACGGGTCGACAACGCCCCCCTGAAAGACGCTCTTGAAGAGCCTTGGCGCAAAACTCCAGGCGCTCATACTGCTTCTCGCTTTCTCCATTATGAGTGGTTAGACAAGACTTCAACTCTTCAGATGAGACGGCTTCTACTAACCGTGGAACGCACTTTATCAGCTGAGCCTCTGCGGCGTGCAAATCTCTGAGTTTATCAATGAGCAGATAGTTAAGGGCTGAAAGCGTCATACGGGGTCTCCTCCAAACACGTTGCCTGAATGCACCGCGCGCCTCATGGCAATGGTGAAAGTATGTCGCTACACACCCCGTTGTAAAAATGATTCACATCAGCGCTCAGCTGCTTGTTGCGCGTCACCGACTTCAGCAAAGAAAGCATCGTAGTTAAGTGGCTTCTGAAACACACGACAAGGGGCTAGCGACGCGGTCGCTTCACGCACCACCTCCGCAGGATGACCAGAGACGAATATGATCTGGGCACGAGGATTCTTAGATCGAACATATCGCGCCACATCAAGAGAAACTCCCTGCCCACCCAGGCTCCAATCTGCAATCAACAGATCAGGCTTTACCTGCTCTAGGAGCTCAAAAGCCGAAGTGGCATTGAGAGCCGAATGAGCTGAAAAGCCACGGTCCTCCAGCAGGAGACTTAACGCCATTGCTGAAAGAGCATCATCCTCAAGTATTATCGCTGTACCCATGTAGCAAACCTCAAACAACTCTCAAGCACGATACACTGATTGATCAGCATAGCAAGGGATGTGGGCAGCAACCTCGCTTACTGTTCGAGTGTGTCGCATGTGCCCGATGACGACTATCATAGCTCACGCAAGACTCTGTCTCTGGATATCATCCATCCGATGCTCATGGCGAAATCGGTCAAAACAGGGTTAACTACCGCGCAGCCCAATACTGCACCGCGTAACCGAGTATTATTGTTGCGGCTTGCCCGTCTATCACGCGACTACTACACTTACTAGCATGATACCTTCTCTTGCCAACCGAAGCGCCGCTCGTCGCTCACACTACCCCGCTCAACGGGGAATGGCTCTGATTATGGTAATCTTCATGGTTGCTCTCGCCTCTACTATTCTGATTGCACTCACCGACTCGACCTATGTAGCAATGCGCCTCAATAGTGCGACCGAGAAAAGGGTTAAAGCCGAATACATTCTTAAGTCCGCCGTAAATGTAGCACAGGTCCTCATTAAGAATGACACTACAGCTTACGATAGCCCGACTGAAGATGCGTGGATGCAGTTTAGAGACGGCCAAGAGATCCCCGGTGAGCTTATTGGTTTAAAAGAGTCGAACGTGCGGATCTCAATGCAGATATCATCTGAAGCTGCGAAGGTCCCGATTAGAAACGTCATCTCGGTGCAGGGGCAACCAGATATCAAATGGGTTGAGATCGTGGCAACACTCTTCTCAGTGCTCGGATTTGACAACCCAGATCCCAACAATCGGTCAGACTCCAACAATGGGCGCCCCGGCGGCAGCCAGCAACAGCCAGTAGATTCGAAGCAGATGGTTGTGAATCTGATCGATTACCTCGATCGAGACAAAGAGAGCGCTTCAATCGCCAACTATCCATCCGGCATCGAGGGCCAGCTTCCCCCAGATCAAGAGTTTCGAAATGATCTGACGATCGATTCGCTAGCCAGCGAGCTTGGAGCCATTCCGGGCTTTACGCCTTACCGCGTACAACGACTCCTCATGTTTATCTCAAATACCGCGCTGCGGACCATCAACATTAACGCCGCATCGGCCGAGGTAATCCAGTCACTTTCCCCTGATATCGACGCAACCATTGCTCAGCAGATACTCGCTTTTCGAGAGCCAGCCGGCGGAGGTCCCTTTACCGACCTTAATTTTAGAACCCAGCTCTCCCAGCTTCTTGGACCTGATTTAAGCGGACGCATTAGCCCCATGGTAACACCAGAGGGGAGCTACTTTGATGTAATAGCAAAGGTGGAGTACGGCACATCAACTTTTATGGCGACAGCCGAACTGGTAAAGCGAGGAACAGGCAGGCTTCCGCTAATTAAATCGTTTCAGCTGTATTAACACTCGCCGCCTTCTTAGCAGCCCGTGCCAGCAACACAGAGATCTTGATCTATTTACCATAAGTTGCTGTTTTAACTGACCTCTGGCAGTCAAAGACGAATTACATCCACTTCTATTTTGCGACGAGCTTATGCTATCCGGCGTATACCCAGAGGGATCTTTACTTTAGTGGCGTGGGTAAGTATGCTCTGGCACAGCTTTTTTACCGAAACATTTGAGAGAAGTTTTATGGGCCGTAAGTGCGAAATATCGGGAGTAACTCACCAGAACGGTAATCGTGTTAGCCATGCTAACAACAAGACTCACCACAAGTTTGAGTCGAACCTGCAAACCAAGCGCTTGTTTGTTCCTGAGCTTGGACGTTATGTGCGAGTTCGTGTTTCAACTCGGATGCTACGAACAATAGACAAGCTTGGATTCACCGGTGCTCTCCAGAAGTATCAAGTGGACCTAAAGCAGATAGCGGCCTAGTTTAGTAGGCTCCGGAGGCTACAGTCCGTAGAGTGCTCTGGATCTCTGTTACAAATAGAAACGTAGTGCCGCAGCTATTGGTGGTTCCGTACGGTGCTGCTTCTAGCAAGCAGAGCACACACGCAACTCTTGGCCATTCGCCAGTAGGTAAAGACTAAAGGTTAGCATCGTCATAGGCAACAGAGCCAAGGAGGCCGGTGAAAGTAGCTCGTCATACCACCGCAACAGCAGCGATAGCGATAGTCCTGGCTGCATTCGCACTGACCTTCCAAATGTGGGCCTTTGAGGATTTTCCTCCGTACCCATACTACGACGAGGTGTACACGGTAACCTCTGCCCAATACGGGTTTGAAGATCCGACGAAGCTCGAAATTAGTCACCCACCACTAGCACCCTACGTGATAAAATTATCTATCCTGGCGTGGGGAGACTCGCCCACTACGTGGCGAATTCCTTCTCGAATATGTGGAGCTCTTACGATCGTTCTGATCTTACTCATCAGCAGCTACTTAACTGGGCGACTACTGCCTGGGACCCTGGCATCAGTTCTGTTGCTGAGTGACGGTGTCTTTATCACCACTACTCGTGCCGCCCTCTATGAAAGCCAGTTCATCTTCCTCTCATTCGCAGCGCTACTAGCAACCCTCTACTCGTGCGCACTGCAAGCCCGCCCGCGACTGCAAACGGCTGGACTAGCTTTCAGTGCGCTCTTACTCGGCTTAGCTCTTGCGACAAAATGGAGCGCAGCTCTGTTTATCCCCTGTATTGCCTACGTGCTCTTCATCACGCTACCGGTTCAAAGAGCCAGCCTAACCGTCTCTATGCTTATCGGCATCACAGTCGCCACATATACCGCCGTATGCTGCGCGCTAACTGACCAAAATGCGCAGCAACTATTGAATTCAAACCTAGAGCTTCTTAGCGCTCATCTCCATCCGGCAGCTCATCATCGATATGAGTCACCTGGATGGAGCTGGCCGCTGCTCATCCGTCCAATCTGGTTCGGCATCGATATAGCTGGACCAACTGCTCGGGGAACTCTCTGTCTAGGGAATCCCATAGTATTCTTGATAGCGCTTCTTGCAAGTGCGACGTTAGGAACACTCGGCGTACGCTGGCTCTTTACTCAGCGCAATAAGGTGCTGGCTATGCGCCTACTTCCCGTGGTTGGATTTCTGGCTACCTGGCTTCCGTGGTGCGCACTGTCTCAACGGAGGGGCTTTCTCTACTATTACCTACCGAGCTTGATTTTCGGGTGCCTCAGCTTTGCGACCCTAATCAACCTCGTACCTGTGCAGCGTAGATGGCTTAAACGAGTGGCGATTGGATCTGCTCTTCTCTCAATACCAGTTGGTATTCTGTATCTTCCGCTTTATGTGGGACTACCAGTGCCCTTTGAATGGATGAGAACCCTGCTTCCATTCAGACCATGGTGGTAGCAAGGGCATTTGCCCGCTAATGCATCGCGTTCTTACGAACAGCATTAAGCTTCTCAGCACTAAGCCGTACAGCGTCTAGACTTGGAAGAATAGCCTCACCACTGTCTACGCTATCTTTCTCTACGGCCACTCGCAACGCTGCGTAATCAAGGATGCCAAGTCGCTGGGTATTGGGAACAAAGATCTCTGAGCAGGCACGACATTGCACAACGACCACAATTCCCTCATAGGTTACCTTCGTAAACTCGGTAGAGAAGTTTACGTCGTCTGAACCTGTAGAGCCACAACAGGGGCACGTTATTGCCTCTACAAAGGTCTCGGCTAGACCTTTCAATCGAAATTTGAGCGCCATCGTATCTTAGCTCCTGTTGTGTCGAATCCGTTTAATCAAGACTATTTCGGCACCGTTGCGGTTGAACTTAACCTCGTCGGCTGCGTTTGCAATCAGTTCAAGGCCCCTTCCCGAGCACGAGATACTGCACACAATGTCATCGCCTACCTTTACATCACTGCCAGCTAAGAAACCGCGACCATCATCGCATACGGATATTTCAAGCTGTCTGCCATCAAAATAAGATGAAACTAATACTACTCGCTGATTATACCTCGGATCTTGCAGCCGCTCCTGCCTCACCAGTGAAAACTTATCAGCCCCATCAGCAACCGCTTCTTCTCGCCACGTTGACTCTAGCTCTAGACAGCCGTGTTCGATGGCGTTGGCCAAGGCCTCTTGCACTGCAACCCGAAGACGCAACGCCTCACCCTCTGAAAGCAGCCCGTCGTTCGTTAGGCGATCTATAATAGGAAGCTCGAACGACTCAACCAGATGTGAGTCAAGGCACACTATCTTAAACTCAGTGCGTTCACTGGTTACAAAAGAATATATCCCCTCAGTTGAACTGGTGCTGCGCTGAGCAGTTAAATCATCTGTGTGAGAGGCATCACCTTGAGAGCGATTTACGTGAGGCATAGCACTCGCCGGCTTAATACGTTCGTCCAGTCACCAGCCTATAAAGACTGACACCATCACTACGAACACCGCATCTAGTTAACTACGGCTTTACTTGTCGAGCGGCAGCAACTTATCAAGCATCAACAGCTCAAAGGTTTCTTTGATAAAACCGTGCATTGGCTTCACCATCAACACCCCGTTTTCTGCTTTGAGACGCTTGTAGCACATCAGCACTTTGCCGATGCCGTAGCTATTAATAATTTGAGCGCCTTCAAGGTCAAGAACGATAGTTCGCTTGCCCTTGTCGTAAATATCATTGAATGCAGATCGAAGGGCTTCTCCGGCAGTCTCGGTGTCAAGATCGCTAGTAACTTTAATGTAGCCCTTTTCGCCGATAATCTCTGTTGGAAAATCCATAGCAGTGTCCCCCGTGAAAATCACCTAACAGAGAGATTATCGGAAGATGCCTGAATTTCCTGAACCTCTAATCGCTCACTAAATCGCGGCGCTAGAGCGGCGATCAATCAGCGCTGGCTCTCTCCTTCAAGCATATTTATGCAACAGATTTAACCCGTTGAGCCTGCCAGCTACATCCAGGCCGAAGCTTGCGACCTCCCATATCTCCTAAGTTGCTGTTGTTTCAGTGCCTTATAAAACATGTCACTTCCACAGGCAAAGGCGCTTGGGTGCCGGATTGCGAGCGGTGTTGCTGCGGTCAAGTTCGCTGACAACCTTGATCTCTTGTCGAGTAAACCATTATACTCCGCTCAAATAGCGAACCATTTCCAAGACTTAACCGATTGGCCAGAAACAAAACAGACCTGGCCAGCGTTGCAACCCTGGCCCAAGACACCATGAGCATATCCGTTCCTGATGAGACACCAGTGAAATTCGCGCCAGAGCTCAGCGAAAACGCTGATGTGCACGCGTCGTCTGATGAATACGCGGCACGATTTGGTGATGCTGTTGGAAGATGGATGCTTGAGGTACAGGAGCAAGCGGTGTTGGGCTTGCTCGATGACGAAAGCAGATCCGTCCTGGATATCGGCGGCGGTCACGGCCAGATTGCTATCCCACTAGCGAACACACAGCGCGCAGTGACGGTGTTAGGAAGCGCCCCAGTTTGTGCGCAACGACTCCACGATTACATTGATAACGGGACCATGTCTTTCAAAAGTGGCAACCTGATCGATGTTCCATTCGACGATCAGGCTTTCAATTTAGTTGTTAGCTTTCGCCTAATGAGTCACTGCACGGCGTGGAAGACACTAATCGCAGAGATGTGTCGGGTGTCGTCGCATGCCGTGATAATCGACTATCCGGTGTGGTTGAGCGTAAACATTTTGACCCCCCTACTCTTCACTATCAAGAAGCGCATCGAGGGCAATACGCGTACCTTCAGAGTATTTACAAACCATGAAGTAAAACGCGAGTTTCGCAAGCACGGTTTCAAGCTGGCAGAAGCAAGGCGGCAATTTGTGTTGCCGATGGCGCTTCATCGAGCCCTTAAAAATCCAGAACTTTCTCGACAAG
>JBIKWG010000217.1:0-5203 GCA_044356425.1 Bdellovibrionota bacterium
CTGCGAGATAGAGATTTTCTCGTCCTGTAAAATCAGGATGAAAACCAGCACCGAGCTCGATCAGGGCTGCCACTCGACCTCCGACAGTGATTGTGCCGGTGTCCTGCTTGTAAATCCCCGTTACGAGCTTGAGAAATGTAGATTTGCCAGAGCCGTTCCTGCCAATCAGTCCGACGGAGGCTCCGCGCGGTATGCGCAGCGTGAGGTCTTTTATGGCGCAGGTGACGAAGTTACCACTATCCCGACCGCCACCCGTGCGCCGCTTAAAGGCTCCGAGCACAGCGCTCTTTAGCGTTGTATAGGTGCGCCGAACACGAGTCTTTCTTTGAAAGCTCTTAGATACGCCAACGATATCGACTACGTAGCGAGGAGCTTGAGACAGCTCCTCATTAGCCTGTGCGGCAGCAGATACATCACGCATTCAGCTATTGATCCTTCTTAATTACGAACACCCCAGGGAGGTTACGCCACCGTTCGCCATCGTCCATTCCGTATCCTACAAACCACTCAGGCCCCGCATGTTGAAAACCGACCCAACACGGAACAAAGGTTGGAGTATCCAGCAGTCTGCGAATAAGCGTTACTGTGCGCACTTCACGAGCACCACGCGCCAAAAGCTCTTTTTCAAGCTCCTCTAAGGTGCGACCTGTATCGCAGATATCATCGACCACCAACACCACTCGACCCTTGACAGCTAATCCCTCTGCAAAGATCGATACTGTGGCTTTTTGAGCACCCGGCACAAGAGGCTCATACGCCTGTGTGCGAATCGGAGCCATCTCTACTGAAAAGCCAATAGCTCGCACCAGATCGGCAAAGAAAAAAAGCCCACCCCTTAGGACCGGAAGCGCTAACACATCGGTGTGCGATTCATCCCACACCCTCTTACACCATTCGCGCAACTCTGCCCCGAGCTCTTGCACCCGTTGTGCAATAGCATCCTGCGGAAACAGCTCGACAAAGTTTGCTGGTATATAATCTTTAGAATGGGTATCGTGAGGGATAGCTTTCGTCACAATCGCAACTCCGGATATTTGACTGACTATGAAACTGCAGCACTATACCGATATTTCGCTAAAACATGCAATTAGGACAGCAAGTTGCACGCTGATTGGTGCATTCTGCCTTTTAGCTTGCGGGGATAACTCTCCGACCACCTCCGGAACCCAACCCCGTGCGGCTGAAGGCACGGCGACAACGACAACAGGATTAGACGGGCTTCTTAATTCAGTTCAAGCGAGCCTCGATTCAGCGAGCAGTAAGGTACAGCAAGCAGTACAGCCGCACGCTAATGAGCTGCAGATAAAGACCAAGGAGCAGGTTGAAAAGCTGCATCAGTGGGAGTACCTGGTTGAAGAGGTACCGCTCGCTGCAGGCTCTGCAGGCTCCCTTGAAGCACGACTTCAAGCGCTAGGTCAGCAACGTTGGGACTGTTTCAATATCCAAACGCAAGGAGCGTTGCTGCAAGTAGCCTGCAAACGCAGACCTGCCACCGCGCTCTCTTATCTTAAGTGCCTCTCAGGTCTGTGAGCGATATGTCGCGGGTCGCCATACTGTGCGTAGGCTTACTGGCAGTGCTTGTATGCGGGTGTGGACCTAGTCGGGCTATCATTGCTCCGGGTCAGATTCCATCGGCCCCACTCGTCTCATCTGAAGACGAACGCTACGGGCAAACAGTGCTGGCAGAGATCTCTCGGCAATATCCACTCTCTCGAGAGGATGACCAGATTAATCGCGTTCGAGATATCGTAGCGCGGCTTGCGCGCACAGCGCGCGCTGACCAAGCCCCCTGGAACGTGTACGTGCTGCAGGGAGACTCAGTGGTAAATGCCGCGGCCACGCGCGGCAACTATGTATTTGTGTGGACGGGGCTGCTTCGGGTTGCCACTAGTGACGGAGAGTTAGCAACGGTGCTCTCTCACGAGCTCGGCCACCTTCTAGCAGGACACACCCAACCCACACCAGCAGAGGAAGCAAGCTCTATTATCGCTCAGACGACCGGCCAAGTTGCGGGGCAGATCGTCGCTACACAGGGCCCTTACGGTGTACTGGCCGGCATCACCGGAGCACTGGTTACTGAAGCCATCAAAGCGCTGGCTGTTAACCCCGAATCCCAACGACAGGAGCTTGAAGCCGACCACATCGGCTTCTTTCTTATGTCCGATGCCGGATACGACCCCGATGAGGCACTGGCCTTCTGGCAACGACTATCGTCAGCTGCTGGCGGCAGCAGTGCGGGCCTACAGCTACTGTCCTCTCATCCCGCCAACGACGAGCGACTATTTGAGCTCAAACAGCTCCTCCCTGAAGCTATCGAGCGCTACCGCAGGGCACACCGGACCACCCCTGTAGGCGGGCAGATGATGCAAGAATTGCCAAGCGGCCTGGCGGATTCGTTTGCTTTTGGAAACGACGCCGAACCGGCCCTTCGACCATCACATGCTGCCAGCACCGCTCAACGCCCAACCTATCGCACCTCACAGGCGAATCTCTGGGTAGTTATTGAGCCGGCGACACCGGTGCTATTGACCCCCTTTGCGGGCGCATCACACGTGAAGGTGCTGGAATCTGGCACGCAGGTAGTGATTAAGGATCGCGTTGGACGCTTCTTTGAGATCAGCTCGCCGGTACAGGGGTTTGTACTCGGAGAGAATCTCAGCCCTAAGGGGTTTGATTTCTGAGTAAAGAGACCCATCTTGGCCGCATTTTTTCCGGTCGAAAATTAACGCGCCTGTAGCTTTTAATACGGTGTGAACGTTGTTAATTGAATCTGCACCTTAAGCCTGCGAGTCAGGCGGATGCCCCGCTTCAACACACCACACACGCACTCCTGATAAGCTGAATACCCGCCCCCTTGCAACATTAGTGCAAAGACAACCAGGTGTGGTAAGCTGCGGGCGTTGGCTGAGTCATATTGCAATTCGGGATCATATTCTCTGACTACCTGAGGCAACGGAGCAAACAGCTCTGTGTGCCTGCAGCAATTTATCACTCGCACCACATAAACCGCGTCTTCATTAGAGGGCTGTATGTTTGATTTTCTTCACGACAAAATTGACGGTGCACTACGTAAGATTCGCGGCCGCAGCGTCCTATCAGCGGCTGACGTGGAAGCAACGATGCGTGAAGTGCGCAGCGCTCTTCTTGATGCTGACGTCAACTTTGCCGTGGCTAAGGATTTCTGTAGCCGCATCACCACAAAAGCTATCGGTGAAAGTGTACTGAAGAGCCTTGCGCCAGACCAACAGATCATCAAGCTTGTGCACGAAGAGCTTACCGAAATGATGGGTGGTGAGGCTGCAGAATTGAACCTACGAGTCGCACCACCAGCTATTATTATGCTGGTTGGTCTTCAAGGTTCCGGTAAAACAACCACATCGGCCAAACTCGCACGTCTTTTAAAAGAGAACCACAAGCGCTCGCCGCTGCTGGTGCCAGCTGATGTATATCGCCCAGCCGCAATCGAACAGCTCAAAACACTTGGAGCCGCTCTGTCAATTCCAGTATTTGACAGCCATGTAACGGACAGCCCCCTCGACATTGCACTACGGGCCCGTGAGCATGCGCAGCGCACAATGTGTGATGTCATAATTTTAGACACGGCCGGACGGCTTCAGATTGATGAGGCGCTTATGGGCGAGCTGCAGCAGATTACAAATGCGCTTGCGCCCCATGAAATCCTGCTTGTTGCCGATGCTATGACGGGACAAGAGGCAGTAAGCGTTGCTCAAGCATTCGACCAGAAGCTCTCACTGTCTGGATTAGTGTTAACGAAGCTAGACGGTGATGCTCGCGGCGGAGCCGCTCTATCCATGCGAGCGGTGACCGGCAAACCGATTAAGTTTATCGGTATGGGTGAGAAGTCGGACGCTCTCGAGCCATTTCACCCCGAGCGTATGGCATCGCGAATCCTGGGGATGGGCGACGTACTTACGTTGATTGAAAAAGCCACACAACAGGTAACCGAGGAGGACAGCGCTGCGCTCGAAAAGAAGTTCAAAAAAGATCAGTTCACCTTTGAGGACTTCCTTGGTCAGATGAAGATGATAAAAAAAATGGGAAGCATCTCATCACTAGCATCTATGATTCCTGGTCTTAACAAGGTTGCTAAGCAGATTGATCCAGAGAAACAGGAGAAAGAGTTCCGAAAGATGGAGGCAATCATCCTTTCTATGACGACTCAAGAGCGCCGCAATCACGAAATCATCAACGGAAGCAGGAGGCGCCGAATTGCCCTTGGCTCTGGGACCTCTGTTGAGGAGGTAAATCGGCTGATTAAGCAATTCGTCGAGATGCGCAAAATGATGAAGCAGCTTATGAAGCTCGGACCTGGCGGTCTTTCAGGGTTACTCAGTGGTGGCATGGGTGGAATGGGTTCTATGTTTGGGCGCCGCTAACCGGATTTATTGGCTTAGCGGCCCAAAAGCTGCCGCGTAGGCGTTGATGAGCGCACATACGGTTGCTGCACTATGGTGCAAAACAACCTTAAAACTGTTTAGTTACAAATAGTTAGATCGAACCAGGCAGCCTAAGCATAGAGATGTGTATTTACCTTCTCTAGTCATCTTTACCAATCTGTAGCTTTTGGTATACTGCCGCTCTATTTTCTTGTAGCCAATTGATAGGAGTTCATGTGGCAGTAGTTCTTCGTCTCGCTCGACTCGGTAAGCATAAGTCACCGGCATACCGCATAGTTGCCACCGACAGGCAGAATAAGAGAGATGGTCGGTTCCTAGAGGTGGTCGGCACCTACAACCCACTCTTTAACCCCGCTCGTGTCACTATCAAGGAGGATCTCGTTAAGAAGTGGCTTGCTGTGGGCGCTCAACCTAGTGATGTTGTCCGCTCGCTCATTAAGCGTTCAATACCTGGCGTTGTAGAGGCCCGAGAAGAGCACCAGCGCACAAAGATTCAAGCCGCTCGCAAGGCGCGCAAGGCTCGGGCAGCTTCTCGCGCTAAGTAGATTCTCTAGCAAGCAACAGTTGCACACGCGGCCCGTTTCTTGGTTCAAGAGACGGCCGCGTTTTAGTTTGAGGAACCGCGGGACTAAGCCACCTGCCAGTAACAGCGCCTAGTGCACAAGGGGGCAAGAACGTGTGGAACGTTGAACTGCTCACGATCTTTCCAAACATATTCGACAGCTTTTTTGCTACCAGCCTGGTCGGCAAGGCCATAGCTCGCGGGCTTTTTGTACCGCACGTCA
>JBIKWG010000029.1:0-18201 GCA_044356425.1 Bdellovibrionota bacterium
TGTGGCTCTTGGATGGAGTACGACCTTCAGGGAATCACCTGTTGTTACTAATTCTGCATATCGCTGGTGCGGTTCTGTTATCGGTTGGCGGCAGCGGCTTAGGTGTGGGTGGGGTGTCGTGGTTTGGTGATCTCATAATAGTGTGCGCTGTTGTTACAGCCGCACTCTCATATCGCTATGCCCCGCAGGTGACAACAACACTGCGACCTCTTCAAACAGCTGCGGTTGTGGAAGTTTTGGGCGGTCTTACAACGCTGCCGTTGGTGCTGCTCGCACCGCCACTTACCTTCTCTCATCAAGAGCTGGTTGGTTGGGCTTACATCGGCGCACACTCGATACTTTTTTACATCCTCGCCATCTCGCTGCTTTATGCATCGCTTCAGGGAATAGAAGGGTGGATCTCATCAGCCATGCGCGCAACGGGGCCGCTAGTAGCAGCGCCTGTGGCAATTATCTTCTTCGGCGAAACTTTGACCCTTACTCAAGGAGTAGGAGCGTTGGTGGTTCTCGTTACCTCGGCGTTAATTAGTAAGAAGGGTGGTAAGAAAACCCCAAAACAGACCTAGCTTTCATAGAGCTGTATCACTCCTTGATACACTTGGTTGAGACAGTTAGGCGGTAGCTATAGCGTCCACTAGTCTAATTAGTGCTGACTTACGCTGCGGCCTAGTCCCCGTCCCGGAAGTAGCTCATAACGAGTAAGGAATAAGTATGAAGTATATTGGTCGAATTATAGCGATGTCTGGAACTGTATTACTGATAGGTTGTGGCGGTGGCGGCGGAGGTTCTTCAACCGGAAATTACACAGGTACATGGGATGTTCGGGCAGTGCGCGTAATTAACGATTGTGGGGTGGCGATATCTTCAACCTGGGTGAACACTATCGTTGTTAATCAAGATGGCAGTCGCGTAGTTGTTAACTCTGGCAGTCGCGTTCTAGAGGGGGCGCTTAACGATAAAGATGGTTTCACCGTTACAGATAACCTTCCGGGCTCAAACGGCTGTTCTGTTGGAGCCGGATATGTATTTACGAACGCCAGCGATGGGGAGGCCGAGGTTGGAGTGGCTTTGCTCGCAAGGTGCGGAGCTCGTGAGTGCGCCGTAGCTTACGGTGGGTCTGGCATCCGCAGAAGTCAAAAAGCCTTAGCTAGTCGGGAAGCTCCCTCAATCAATCAAGATGAAGTGCTGAGAGCTCTCGAAGAGAAGATAGCTAGCGGTAATGGTGATGTGGGGCAGGGAAGTGTTGAAGAAAGCACTGCAAATCTTGCAGAGCTTGCAGCACCGGCGAGCTAGGGGCTTGTGTTGCAGTCCCAGGAATAAGACCAGCAGGAACAGCAGCAGTAGTTAGGCCGCTCGTAGCCCGCAAAACGTTGACCAGGCCGTGGAGTTTTACTTCGCCCATATGTTTCGCGTATTGCCGAAGCATCCAGCGAAGCTAAACCTCCGCGGTCTGGATTATGGGGCGGCCGCCGATGCGGGCTGCCCCTTAAGAGCCTAAAGGCTGGAATCGGTAGCGCGATATTGTCTTAAATGAGACGCAACTGCTCTGACCGAAATCTTGGAAATGGTGTTTAAGTCGACTTTATTGATATGGCGGCATAACCTTCAGGCGTATAGGATATGGCGCCTGATCATCATGAATGCGCTTGAACAAAAAAAGTCTAGACCTGACAAACCTGACCGTGCTGTTGCTATTGAAGCAGAGGCCGGGGTGCTCTCGTGGCCGCAGTCTATTTGGCTGACAGAGCAACCTAGTAGCGTGTCTAGACCCGAAGCTATCGGAGTCGGCCTCACTCGCCAGCTCGCTCGTGTAATCGGTCATGAGTTGGCCAAGAGCACCTTGGTCGCCCAAGACTCAACTGAGATGCTTAGGAATGCGCTGGCTCTTGAGACAGAGGTTAGTGATCCTAGCGCGCAGCTTTCGGCGGCGATTAAGATTGTTTCCCAATCTCCTGATAGGCATCAGGCAACAATACGTTTAGTAAGCGAGATGGCGACGCGTCTCGACGGAGCTGAACAGTTGCAGCGACTTGCTGTCATAGCATCCCTCATGCGGGTGAGTGCCCGCAAGATGTTTTCAGAGCTTTTTACGGCACCTTCAAAACAGGGGCCGGTCGTTTCGATGAGTGGTGAGGGCACATTCCTTACTACATTCAATCGGCTTGGCGATTTGGAGTCGATGTCGATAGCGATCGATAACGGATGTCTTGCCAAATACTTTCACGCGCAGCTGCAGCATGCCCACGAATTCTATCAACAGAACAGGTTCGCAGCGCTGCCTACCGGCGCAATTCGCGATCAGAAGGTACTTCTACTCGAACTTGCTATTACTGATTTCAGGTTCACCGAAGTGACTTCCTTTAAGACCACGCAAGGGGGGCTTGTCGGTGCGTATATACGCGCTCTCTATAGGTATGCAAGTGAGGGTTATGCAAGTCGAGTGCGGCGTGAGAGGTAGGGCACGCAAGGCAACTGTCCTGTTGATGGTCCCGGTATCATGAATACGGTTGCAACCACATGCGGTAAGGCCGCTTCGATTTTTGCACTCCTCACGTTACCCAGCGATCAGCAGTGTACGGTGAAGCCCACATCTCATCCTGACTTTGCAGGTGCCAGCGGCTACCTCCGCCGTCAGGTTGGGGGCGTAGTGGTCCACGCCGTAGACTGGGATGGAAGGCCAGGGGTAGAGAGTGTTTTTCGCGAAGATGGCCCAAAGAGTCACGCTCTCTGGAAAGAGTGGCGAGCGTTCAGACAGCTGCATCCTGAGTCGAGTCTGGAAATTTGCGGAACGCGTGTATGCGAGCTTTTGCTGCATTATTTTGGTCCTTATGATGAGCTTACGGCACATGTACTTGCCTCTCGGCGAAAGCTTGAGCTTAGGCGAATTGAAATTGCCAAAGCATTGCATGAGGCCTGCCCCGAAGATGTGCGAGACGCAGCTCATGAGTATCTCTTGGAAGCTTTCAAATGCTCTGCAATGGGGCAGCCGCTTACTCGCAGAGTAGTCACCGGGGGAGAGGAGCAATCTAACCAGATGCCGGTCGTTGGCGGGCTGCCTCTGGGTTTACTGGGGGTGACCGAGACATCCTTTTCTGCCTCAGGATTCGCACGGCTAGAGCTGCTTGCGCCCCATCGAGAACACAGCACAGTGCCGTATAAATCGCTTGAAATGATCGCTCAAGAGGTGATTGATAGGGCGCGGCCGTTTGAAGCTGCGCTTGAGGAGATAGATGTTGCGCTATCCGGGATGCGTCTTCCTGAAATTCCGGGTGAGGGTTATCCGGCACACATAAATGTGATACCGCATGGTCGGCTCATATGCCGACATCGCGCCGTCATCGCGGTGCTACCGCTTGCAGAAGCAGGTTTCGATGTCGAACTTGTAAACGGCTCACGTGAGGTAGGCGGCGTTTCGGTTCCACATCTCTTTATATACAGCAGAGAAGTCGGTGTTTTAGAGCCAAGCGCGAATGGCCCCGAGTTCTGGATTAAGGTTAAGCATGAGTCGAGCGAGCCAAAGCTACCAGTTCTTGAGATGCAGGATGGCTCTCGTTACCATTTCGCTCATCGCACAAAAATTCGTTTCTGAAGCGTGGCGGACTGTCAGATCAGTTGCGATGCTATGGCCACGCCAACATTTATCTTCTGAGTAGATTGAGACATTTGCATCAACCTGTGTCTTTAAGACGTTGGCTCTTTCGCTGACTTAGCCGTCTCGACCTTTACTGCAAATGCTAGGCTTGCTGCAAGAAGGTCGAGCATCGATGGGGTTCGTGAGCGTTCTTTCGGCTGCAACATAGTACAATCCTGCATGATGCGGGCAGGGTGCAGCGTCGATTGAGTGATGCTGAGGAGCGCTTCTTTAAGCATAGAAGAGGCGTGTGTTTGGACGTTGATCGAATCAAGCAGGCGCAGCCTTACAAGATCGAGCAGTATTCGAAGATCGTGAGCATCGGGGAATACCTCAATTGTAAGTGGAATGATTTTCGTGGTGCCTGTGCGTTCGGCTAGGGCCTGATGAAGCTTCGCTAAGACCAGGTGCTGCGGTGTACCTGATTTGATATCCGCCATTGGTGTTCCTTCCCAAGAGCGGTTGGTAAAGAAACCTTCCTTCAATGCTGCAGTTCGCCCCGGATCAACGTGGGCCTCTAGCCAGAGGCTAATGTCATTTGCGGTCAAAATTGCGAGGCGGTCATGGAGGATGGGGTTAGCATGTACGCGTAAGAGCAACATGTCAGGATCTAATTGTGATGGTTGTACGGAAGGGTCGCTCTGTTTGAGCTTGGTAGCGCTCTCTGGTGAGAGTTCAGTAACCGCAATACGAAGCGCTCCGCCATGCATCTTTAGCAGCTTTTTTGCGACCATAGATGGTAGTTTTGTAGTGAATTGTAGAGAGTTATGGTCGGATTGGGGCGCAAATAGCTTGATAAGCGCCATTCGTACGCTATCCCCAGCGGCGTTTGCTAATCCACCTGCTAGGCCGTTACGAGAGAGGTGCTGTTTGATTGAAATAGCGTCGGGGTTTAATTCTATTTCCCTGCGCCACTCTGCTATGTCGCCAGCGCAGAGATCATAGTCCAGGCGGGTGCCGCGCAGCGTTAGCTTCCCGACGCCGTAGTGGGCAAGAAGATAGGCGAACGCCGAGCGGAAGAGAGCTTCACCGGCAGGGCCATCCCATTTTCCAGTAGCACCCTGCAACTCCCACGGTTTGATCTGCGAGTGTGCCCATCCGAACATCTCAGGCGCACCAGTCTGCAGGAAATTGCGCACGGTCAGAAACGGGCGATGGTATCCGATACGTTGTTCCGTACGCAGTAAGTCACGCCAATTCCTTATCTTTTTAATTTCAGCAGGTATAGGCTTTCCTGATTCATCAAATGCCTGCGGAATTTTCGCTCTTAAGGATTTCCAAACTGCCTGGCTGAGCTGTTCGCGCTCGGCTGCTGCTCCGGACCCTTTCCATCGTGATGCTGGAAAGAGCACTTCAGGATTCAGCTGGTTCTCCCCGTATCCAAAAAGGTCATGGCAGCCGAGGAGTGCTGCTCCGGCCGAGAGGACCGCGCGGTAGTTGCGAAAAGGGGCCTGTTTATGTTCGACTATGCATCTTAATCCGTGACGCTCAAACACATCGCTCCATATCACGTTACTCATTCGAGCAAGGTCGAAGGTGAAGGTGCCGTCGTCGTTCTTACTAACCATCTTCTCGCCAAACCGTAACATCCACGCCGTGGCACGAGCTGACAGAGCTGCTCCTTTGGGGCCGAGCCATTTTCCTGGGACGTCTAGCTTCCAAAGCCGTACAGGTGGATCATCGCCAGCGATTTCGTTTGCAAATGCCAGCTCAAAAAGATGAAATATTCCATCAATATGGTATCGCAGAAGATTGAAAAGGCCGACGTTCTTAAGCAAAGGAGTGAAGTTCGAAAGCCCCTCGAGTTTGTGCGCTGAATCAAAGCCGCTTCGGTTGACCAGTGCAAAGCGAATAATTGTTTGTGCTCGTTCTATCTGAAGCGCATCTCCCGTTCCTGCAAAACTTGCGGGAAGAGTGTCTTTCGTAGCATAGGGCTCGCCTGAGATGCGAGTAGTCATATATCCCGCAAGGGCTACTACCTTCTGCCAATCCGGTCGTTGAGCGGTTTGTGGCGCAAAGTTCTCAGCAAGTTGCAGAAAGGCACCTGCTGAGTTTCGAGTCGGGCCCATCCCACATATCTGGATAGCAATCTTTCGAGCAGCTTCAACAATTTCAGGGGATATGCCTTCAATGGGGATCTGTTTGCGGACCTCATCGTGCTGCCGCAAGTCAACATCACTCGGGAGCGCAACAGAGAGGTTGATTGCTGCTGAAATAATTGCGGGTTGTACGTTCTCTGATGACGAAGGTGCCGCGAACACAATAAGCTCCAAAGTAGAGGATTGCGCAGCCGTTATACATAATTTTCAGAGCCTTCAAAAGCAGTGGCTGGGCAGACAGAACGCGTCTTAAACCGCCAGAAAAAGACCTAGTAGTAAGTGGTAAAAGAGGAGAGGCCGTTTACAAGACTCACGTTTTCTTCGCTAAAGCGAGAATGCCGCGAATCGAATGGTGAGCTTCAAGCGGGTGACGGAGGTGTTTGTCCGGAACGATTGAGTATCGGTTCCGCCGCCCGATCCGCTCTCTGAGGATATATCCCGCCCCAACCAGCTCAGCGATGATTCGGATTGTGGCGCGCTCGGTGATGCCGACTGCTAGCGCGACATCACGAAGTCTCATCTCGGGGTCTCGTGCCAAACAGATGATAACGTGGCTGTGGTTGCTTAAGAAAGTCCAGCCCCCTGCGACGGCTGTTGGGTTGGTTGCGGCGGAACTGGTTTTCTCAGACTTGATTTTATTTCGGGAAATTGGTTTTGCCATGCTTAATCAAGTCCTAAATACCTGAACAGTATGCCTCTAGGGCGCAACAACTTAAAATTATTTTTTATTTTGTTTACATTACCAAAGAGATTCGTCATGCTAAAGGTGACATGGCAGTCAGGTATTTCAAGGCGTGTAATGTATGTCATACAATGAAGCAGCGATTGCGTCGAGTTTGCTAAATCCAGCAGCACTTTCATTTTGTCTGGGGGCAGCGGCACGGTTCGTTAAGAGCGAGCTCTCTGTTCCAAAAGATGTGCATTCAGCGATATCCCTTTTCCTTCTTTTCTCTATAGGGTTGAAGGGGGGACATGAGCTTAGTGGATCATCGATGGCAACGGTAGCTGCGCCCGCACTTGCAACGCTTCTGATTGGGCTTATAACGCCTCTGATAGCTTTTTGGTTGATGAAACGAGCGGCAGGAATGTCGGTTAGTGATAGCGCGGCAATAGCTGCGCACTATGGCTCTGTATCGGTAGTCACGTTTATAGCAGCTCAGACGTGCGTTTCAGAGATCCTGCTCGGGCGACCTGACCTGCCCCGGCTCGAGGGATATCTTCCTTCGCTGGTGGCCATTATGGAGAGTCCGGGGATTATGGTCGCCTTGCTTCTTGGAGTTTTGTGCGGCAATCGGTCTGGTCAGCGGCCCCTTAAGTCTGTTGTTCATGAAGTGCTGACAGGTCGCACGATGCTGTTGTTGGTTGGAGGGATGGTGCTGGGAAGCGTCATGGGTCATCGCAACTGGCAAAGTATCGCTCCTTTTTTCGACCCAGCAGGTGGAATATTTCGAGGATTGCTGTGCATTTTCTTACTAGATATGGGTATGTCGGCGGTATCGCGGCTGTGCGAAGTGCGCAGGTCTGCCCTTGTGATTATTGGCTTTGGCGTATTGTTGCCGATACTAAACGCCTCAGTCGCAATCTTGTTGGGAATCCTCGCGGGATTGAGTGTTGGTGGGACCTCTGTCTTAGCTACTATGGCCGCAAGTGCGTCGTATATCGCGGCACCGCCAGCGGTGCGTGCGACTCTACCGGATGCAAATCCTGCCTTTTACCTTACCATGGCGCTTGCTGTTACGTTTCCTTTTAACATCGTTGTGGGGATACCGCTGTATTTTCACTTAAGTGACTTGGCTTATCGGTTCTTTTAAAGGGGAGAATGTATGGAGCTTATCAAGATGCGGCGATTGAGCGTTACTGCAGATGCTTCTCTGAAGGCAAAGCTGCTAAGGGTCTTGGGCGAGTGGGGTGTTAAGACATTTCACCTTTCGGGCGGAACAGAACAGCCGCCGTGCTCGGACGCTACTGGCTTTACACCGCCAGTAGTTAATATTCAGCTTGAGGTCTTTGTTCATCCAGGTCTAAGTGAGGCGGTACTAGGCAGTCTTACGGCAGAAGGCGCGATCATGTCACCCTCAAGCGTTAGCATGTCAGAGGTTTTTGTTAGCGCGGATTTGCATGGAGTTGAAAAAGGACTTGAACGCCAGACACGCTATGAAAAGTGGGGGGATTATCTGATAACGGTTTAAGGCTTGAACGTGTCTGATAAATTAATGTGTAGCTGCATTTCCTGAGCGACGTTTGCCGATTCAAGATCGAGCTTTTACGGATTGCACCAGTCACATTCAGCTGCAGAAGCAACCTTCTTTCCATCGGCTCGCGGGAGTTCCATCTTATAACCGCAAAAAGGGCATGTGTGCTGCTCAGCGCGCGCCCTCTGCGTGGGTGATGCGCACTCTTCGCAGGGTAAGCCAGGAATGGCTGCCGTTAATCCGAATCCGCCGCAGCCGCACGCAGGACAGCAGGTAGCAAGGCGAGCTGCAAGAAGTTGGCAGCAGGCTTGAATAGCGCGCATGCGTGTCGGATTAAGGTGGGCTCTCATATCGCTTATAGCGATAACTGATTGAGTGGGAGAGTCGAGACGTTGTTGAGCAAAGGTGCTCTCTGCCTCGCGCAGAGTAGTAATCCCTTTCTTTACATTGTGCTGAAGCGGCATCCCAGCAGGGCTTAGCACTAGGCCATGAGTGCCAAAAGATATCTGCTCTAGAAAGCTGTGTAGCTGATCTAGCGATGTCACAGATGTTCGCGCATAGTTAGTATCAAAGCTGATGTATTCTTCGACGATCTCAGCTCCTGTAAGTGCGTCGTGTAGCATCAGCACTTCAATTCCTTGGATTATTCCTGCTATGCCAGCGCCGAATGGCGAGCTGAAGCTCCCTTCGCTAACAATAACGAAACGCTCATTCGTTAGTAATCGAGCGAGTTGAATTTTACCCCGCAGCGCATCAAGCATTGAGCCTTGGCGCTCGATTTCCCCAGAGAATGTCCCAAGAGCATCAGACTCGATCTCCAGTGGTTGAATCTGTGCTGAAAGGACCCGGTTAAAAGATTCTTGCGCAGCCGCACCCTTGCCGTGCTTCGTTGCAAAAACAATTTTTATGTTCTTAAAAGAATGAGCGGTCATGTGTATCGATAATCAGCCGTCTGTACTGTAGCAGTTGCGACTGGGGTGATACAGCTAGAACTGCAAGATAGCAGATAGCAGTAATGCATGTATCATCCGTCCGCCATCAGAATTAAACGTATGGGCGTATTCCCCAAGGTAGCCGACTTCGTACCGGGCTGGGCCTTCCTTAACGTATGGCCCAAAAAATATGCGGTCTCTGTCAAAACCGCCCTTTGGGCCAGCGTGTTGAGAGTTGAGAGTAACAAATAACTCGTTGTATCCAGTTATTCCGGTATCACCAGAGCTTGAAAGTGGATAGCTGCCCCTTACGAGATAGCGAGTGCGGTTTGAGGGCCCTGCCGCGTCTTCAATAAAACGTTGCTCTTGGCGTATGCGGTGTTGCCAGTCGAGACCCCAGCGTTTGTCCTTAATCAGCATCTGCTGCCAGAGTCGATTCTCATTGCGAAAATCCTCGTAGTACCCGTTGTTCATAAACGTCGGTGTCCAGGCGTATCCGGCAAAGAGCGCTACATCGGAGGTAAGGTTGTACCCCAGCGCTGGTCGAATAAGAAGCCGTTCAAGGCGCGAGATGTCGCCTCCGAGGCGAGGTTGTGCTTCTGCATAGGCAAACCACCTCCTCTGTTTATCAAGGTTAACGGTGGCAACTATCTGGGTCCAGCTCTGTAGGTCTGTGCTGTCTGCGGCAGGTTGCGTCAAAGGGTAGGTGAGTAAAGAGAGCGCACAGAAACAAAAAGCGACTAGACGCTTCATAAGTATCTTCCTTGTTCTGATCTTGAGGTGTAGGTACTCCTATTTTTTCTTTGGAGCAAGTGGCTATGATACCGGCCATATAGGCCTTTGGTGTTGTTAAACGGAAGGGGATAATTTGCAGCCTATCTGCCACGGGCAGTAAAATATCTTAAAAAAAAAGGGGGATGCAAGGCATCCCCCAAGAGTTTTTAGGTTGCTGACTCTACTGCGTTGACGGGTTGTTCTGGCCCTCGCGCCGCAGTAGCCGCTGCTAAAACCCGCTGCCCTCAAACAGCGTCAGCGCATCATCGAGCTGCTCCTCTGTTAGTGGATTGATTGCAATAAGCACTGGGCGCTTATTGACCGAATACGTTGGCCATGTTCCGACCGTGTCACGTAGGCGTAGGGTGTTCCCACGCACCGCCTTAATCACCCGAATGTCATCGGCGTTACGGTTCCAGGGGCGCGACCCAGCCTTTGCCAGCACTGATTCAAATACCAGTGATGACGCAATTGCTGGTGGTCCACTTAACACTCGGCTCAACGAGCGATAGGAAGATGCGATGTTCGTTAACGGCTTGGCAATGTTGTCCGAGAGGAATATCCGCGAATTAGCCGGAGTATTCTCAGAGTATATTGCGTAAGCCGACGACAGACCATTTCCTCCTGGGCGATACACATTACCAATTACATCAAGGTATGTGGCGATGTCTTTCTGGTCTAGGTCAGAGATGTTGGTGGTATTCCACGAACTCGTTCCACCCCAGCCGTGGATCACATTGTTTATCATCTCGCCGCGAGTGTTGTACTTCCACCGAATGTTTCGGTCGTTGTTCGCAGCGATCAGATTTCCGACGAATCGGACATTGCGCCCATACTCGCCAACAAAGACTCCGTTTCCTCTCGCTCCAAGAGGATGGATAGAACGCCACAGCGCTTCCGAGATAATACTATCTTGCAACAGCACATTATCTACCGGTCCGAGCACCGTTACATTCGAATCCACGCCCCATGATAGCGAGAGGTTTCGTAGCCGTACGTTGTAGGCTTGTGACCCCTGCACCGAGATGTCGCGACGAGCTTCAGGCTTGGTTCCTGCTGCATCGTCGCCAGCACGGATGGCAAGGTGTTCAATCCTTACATCGTGTGTTTGGATTGAGAAGCCGCCATTGGTGATCAAGATGCCCGGGTTTGGCGCCGTCTGTCCGACGACGATCAGGTCTGGCTGGGTAACAGTCAGGTCTGAAGCAAGCTTAATCCTTCCTGAAAGCTCAAATACACACACTCGTGGAAAGGCCTGTATAAGGCAATCACGCAGCGTTCCTGATCCAGAATCAGAGAGAGAGGTCACCTTGAGCACTTTGTGCTTCTTAGTGGCTCCACTTCCTGTTGCAGTAGGTGTGGCAGTAGCCGTCTGTGTCGCAACAGCTGTTGCCGTGGCAGTCGGTGGAACTGGTGTTGCAGTTCTCGTCGCTGTTGGCGGAACAGATGTAGCAGTTGCCGTTGCGGTAGGGGGCACCACGGTAGCCGTCGCCGTAGGCGTCGGTACAACGGGTATCGCTGTCGCAGTCGGGGTATTTGTTGCCGTTGCCGTGCGGGTCGCTGTAGCCGTTGCAGTTGGAGGTACTGCTGTTGCTGTAGCTGTCGCCGTTGGTGTTACGCTGCCTGGCCCACCGTCGCCCGTGAACGAAAAGATGTAGTTCTCGAGATTGGTATACCCATTTGAGGCGAGCTCAAGGGGATTAGCCGGAACCACAAAAGATCTCGACGTTGACGGGATCGCTGACCACGCATCGATTGGGCGACTATTGTCGCGAGTTGAGCCATCTATCAAGATTCTGCCAGGCACTGGACAGTATCCCGATCCACCGTCGCCGGTATCGCAGCAGGTGGCTGTAGTGGTGCAGTCTTTATGCTTACCGGTATTGGTGACGACCTCGTTGATGATACGGGTGTCGTGCGGATAGCGGCTCCATGGACGCGCACCTACTCCTGGCAGAAGTGCATTCAAGAGGCTGTCAGGCGCAACAAGGTTTGCTGCTGCATTCGAAAGAGTAAACGTCGGCGACAGCGCTTGCATCGACGAAGGAAGTCCCTTGCCGTTTGCATTTGCAATCAGCCACTCTGAACCCGCATCGGTCGGACGGGTATTTGAGCTTATGTTGTGTGACACATACACCTTCGATGCTTGGGGAATCGAACTGCTGTAGTAGAAGACCGGCGAGGTCGTATCCGAGGTAGTCGGACCGCGTTTGTAGTAATTGTTCATGAAATTTATACGGTTTCCTACGCCGCTTGCCGTATACTCCATGTTCCACTGGTTGCTGCCGTTGGTGCTGGTGTTGGCAAAGTTGTAGACGTAGTTATTGATAAACTCTATGTCAGAATTGCTCTTCATTCGAATGTGACGCCCATTCGAGCTAGATACTAGGTTTCTGTAGTAGGTTATGTTCTTGGTGTTAGATCCCAACAGTGAGAACATCGAGTGTTTGCCCTCTGTGTCCCCATGATTTGAATTGTTAAGACCTTCTGCAACGATTGAGTTTGAGATCGTCATGTTTTTGATAGGGGTTGTCCCATCTGCCGTCCCATTTGCACCGGTATATGTGGAGATGGATTCGTCCATTCCCCACGTAACTGACACATGGTCGAACACCACACGCTCTACAGGATCCGAAGCGGTGTTGCCCCAGACCCCTAGACCATCGCGATCTGAGGCTTTGACTCCATTGCCGCCATCTGTAGGAAGATTGCGATCGCCAGGGCGCGAAGCGATGTGCTGAATGAGGACATCATCGGCCTGTACAACGATGCTACCGTCTCGCACCTGAATGCCTGGGTAGGGCGCTGTTTGCCCGAATATAGAGACGTTTGGGCTCTTAATCATCACCTTGCTGAGTAGGTTGATGTAGCCCGCCACCTCAAAGACGCAGGTACGTGGTCCCGATGCCTGCAAACAGGCGCGTAGTGAGCCTGTGCCTGAGTCAGAGAGGTTGGTAACTTTGTAGACGGTGGTCTTTGCCGGACTGGTGCCGCGACCCGATCCTGCGACCGTGGTTGTCCCGAAGCCTACAGCCCCGGGGAATACTGGTAGGGCTGAGGTTTGTGCCGCTGCTGGTTGATGCGATGCCGCGAGCGCCGTTATGCCAACGAGAGTCTTTAGCGCAGCTGCAGCTAGTTTCTTCTCGTGTTTGCGAACAGGGGCATCCTGGGTGTGTGCAGCGAATCGCTTCGCTACAGGGGTCGTTAACCTTTGTTTCATGTTTTTAGTCCTACTCCCCAACTAAAACCTACCGTCGAGTGGAGCTAGCAAGGTTGGGGAGTAAGAGTGCGTCGTCTCTCTATGAGGCGACGCACCGTAAAAAACCTTCCTGATCCAAACCGACGACACCACAGCCACTGTGTAAAACGTGCGGCATGTCTGCCGCATTCGCAGTGCTCTGGTAGCGATCTCGTGGAGAGCTGCTACACCCACCGACGAGAGAGAGAAGTAATCTGCGGCAAGCAGCACCGCTCTCTAGTTCAAAAAGGTAGTGTGGTTGAGCTAAGGCAACCAGAACGTAGCGAGCGTTTTTCTCAGGTTGATCGAGCGCATGTAGCCAGGGCGCTAAGTAGCGCTCTGTGATGGTAATCATATTGAGCAGTTGCTTCTGGTCGAGCTCGCCACGAATCAAACAACGATGACTGTTTTCACAAATAAAAAAACCTCAAATCCAGTTTGTTTCCAGTGGCTTTTAAGAGGTTGTTCGGGTGGAAAGTACTAAAAACTGAAGCTCACCGATGCGCGCGAGCGAGTTTCAGGCTTAACAGTCGCACCGCCTACATCGGTGGCGACTGGTAGATCGAAAGCCAGTTGCAGCGAGAATCGGTTGCTGAACGAATAGAAGAGCTCTGGTCCAAGGTAGAGATTGTTTGATGCTGTTCGAGGCAGCAGTTCGCCCTGTATATGGTCGCTCCCCTTATGCTCTCCTGATACCACTGCTGAGATGGTGAGATTTTTCTCTTCTTCAATAATGAAGAGCCACCCAGGCGCTAGCGACCATAAGAGATCGTTTGCGAACCGATAATCAGCGGCACCTTCAGTGCGAATGGTGTACTGGGAGCTGGTAAAGAGCACCATGTTTTTGTGGCGACCGTAGGCCACAACCCCCAGCGGCACATCAACCGAGCCGCTACCTAGGGTAAGCCCGCGTCCTTGTATCTCAGTTGGCGCATCAGCGTTATCAATCTGCGCAATTCGCTGGAGTGAACCGGTATCCCCTGTAGGGAGCTTTACACCCGTCATTCCAGCTATAAACAGCCGTGAGTCAACATCCGTAAACGAGTAGGGCGAAAAGGTTGACAGTAGGCTGACGTCTCCCAGGCCAGATTCTGAGTCGCGCACCATCCGGTAACGCTCAAAGTGGTCGTAGCTTCGAACAATAAAGGGCACGTTTATCTGAAAAGCTAACTGTGATGATAGATTGTATCCGAGTGAGAGTTGCGTCACTGAGAGTGTTCGGATTAGCTCAAGTTCGGACTCAGTAGTTCGCAGATCGTTTTCGCCGGTAGTATTGAATGTGCTTAGCTGCTCTTGTGTGCTCACTGTCCAGGCGCCGGGTTGTAGGCCTGTAGTGCGCATAGCGTTCATCAGGCCAGGCACCTGAACGGATGCGTGCATTCCACACGGATCACAGGCGAACGCCCTCGTTGGCCCGATGACTGCTATGCACACAGCCACCAGGGCCGCAGCCGCGAGGTATGCGGGGATGCTACGATAGGTGGCTGTTGTTCTATACGCTGACTTCATGAAGCGTGCTTTGCTGATCAAGTTATTCGTGATGGTGGTTGTGGCCAGTATGGTCTTCGCCATCAATGAGCAGGCCTGTGACCGTTATCGTGTTACCATCTCGGCCCAGTGCCATCGTTACGTCTTTCGCCGAAGCTGGGATATCTGCTGTTACAGACGAATCAATGCCGTGGCCATTTACCGTAACCGCCACTTTACCGCCCATAAATTCACTAACCTGAACGCCCCACTGCCCCATAGAGTCGGTGATTGAGCATTCGCCTAGGATACAGATCTTAACGTTTTCAATCCTGAGACCTGGAGCGTGTTTGCTTACCACCGTAGCAGCACTTGAGTGCCCGATGCCGGTTTGGGTCAATGTTCCTTCAAATATGACGCCATCTGAGGTCGACCCCCCGCCACCGCAGGCCGATAACACAACAGACATACCGGTTAGTGCTGAAACTACAAGAGAACGCATAAATACCTCCATATATCCAATAATAAAGAGGATGTACGTGATATCTGGCGCAAAGTAAATGCGTCAAAATGTCGCACTTTTTTTGGCGATTGGAGGTGAAAAAATGCTGTGACAGTCTAGACGTAGTTGGGGCCACGGTGGAAACTGTTCCACTATGGATCGATTTGTTGCTTCTGAGCCTTGCAATTCTGCTGCGGTTGAAAACTCAGGCCCCTTGCTAGGGTTAAGGTGGTTAATTACGATTCGATGGGCGGCGTTTGTTTCTTACGCAGTAATCTTTGCCGCTGCTCGGTGGCTCGTTGATTTCGAGGCACATCAGGTGGCGCTGATCTTTGTGGTGCTTGCAGGAGTGGCGTCTAACGCCGCGTTGTACCTAGTTCCAACCAAATATCCGGCACGCGCCGAGAGCCTTATGGGCTCGGCGATCCTTTTCGATGTGGGATTGCTTGCCGTGATGCTGTATCTCTGCGGCGGTTTTACTAATCCGTTTAGCATGATGTTTTTAGTCTACGTTACACTTGCGGCTTTCTTTCTAAATGAGCGCTGGACCTGGGGAGTTTTTGCTCTAGCTACCGGATTGTTTCTAGCGCTCTTCTTCTTCCACGTCGCAGTGCCACAGCTCGATATGCATGCACATCACGGGCACACGAGCGGCTTCTCTTTGCATCTGCACGGTATGTTAATCGCCTTTGTGGTGATCGGGTTGATTACCTCACTTTTTGTAACGCGGATGAGTAGTGACCTGCGGCAGCAAGAGCGCGAACTCGCTCAATTAAAGGAGAAAGAGCGTGAACGGCGCCAGCTTTTAAGCCTAGCTACGATTACAGCAGGCGCAGCGCATGAGCTAGCGACCCCGTTAGCTACCGTTTCCTTAATCACCGAAGAGCTTATATCGCAGCCAGGTCTATCTGCAGACGTTCACGATGATCTGCGCACCATGAGACAAGAAGTTGATCGTTGTAACAAGGTGCTGCAAAAGATGCGTGGTAGCAGCAGTGAGCTTCAAGGCGAGGCTCCTACTGTTTTTTCAGTTGATAGTGTTGTTGATGAGCTTAAAGCAACTCTTGAGTACAGCAATCGCGTTACCTTTATCTGCGAGGCAGGTGAGATGGGCGCAATGTTCTCTCTTCGCGATGCGCTCCTTTCATCATTGCGTGCCCTGATAAAAAATAGTCTTCAAGCGGCGCCAAACGGAAATGTCTCGGTCTCTGCGCAAGCAGATGGTAGCTCGGTGCGATTTACAGTGCGGGATAATGGAGCGGGAATTAAAGCAGAAGATCTGCAGCGCGTGGGCGAACCATTCTTTACTTCAAAGATTCCCGGCGAAGGAATGGGGCTTGGAGTGTATCTGGTTAAGCTTTTTGTTTCTCAGCTCGAGGGCGAGTTTTCGCTTACCTCTGTTGTTGGGTTGGGAACGGATGTCAGCTTTGCGGTCCCCAGGAACATGAACATATGATCCGTGACGATTTCTCAAAGATACTGGTCTGTGATGACGATGAAACCTTTCGCAGACGATTAGTGCGCTCGTTGCGAGATCGCGGCTTTGAAGTGTACGAGGCAGAGAGTGTCAGCGCCGCGCAGGAGTGTGTTCGGCAGTATCAACCGCACGGGGTTTTGGTCGATCTGCGTATGCCTGGTGAGAGTGGTCTGTGTTTGGTGTCATCAATCATGAAGCACTTTCCGACTATGCGAGTAGTCGTGTTGACTGGATTTGGAAGCATCGCAACAGCGCTTGAGGCTGTGCGCCTAGGGGCGAAAAACTATCTGACCAAGCCAGCGTCACTTCAATCGATTGTGCAGGCATTTTTTCCTGAACAGCTGCCGGCGCCAGACGCTGATAAGTTGCCTTCACTGGCGCAGGTGCAGGAGGAGTATGTAAATCGTGTATTGGCCGAGCATGACGGCAACGTCTCTCAGAGCGCCAAAGTTCTTGGCCTAGCACGGCGCAGCCTGCAGCGACGATTGCGCAATCGATAGAGCGGTTGTGTTGTGATATGCGGTTTTTCTCAAGGAGCACGCTGGGTTAGATTGTTACAACTTTGTTGCAACAGACCGCGCTGCGGCGGCATCTTAATCTGGGGCATTTTAGAGTTGTCCCAGACGCGTCGTGTGCAAGGTATTGGGTAATGTCTCAACCGATTGTTCTCGTAACTACTTTCTATCGTGATCGGAACGAGGAGCGCTTCGCTGAATATCGTCAGTGTCTCGCGCGTAATTTGTCGAACCGTCAGTTTGATCGAATTATCCTGCTCGTTGAAGAGGGCGCACAGGATGAGCCGCTGCTCGCGGATGAGCGGGTGTTGGCAATTCGCATGCCTCGCGGAAAGCAGAGGTACTCTGATTACATTGCGGTAGCCAACCAGCACTGTCCAGGCTCTATAGTCGTTTTCGCTAATTCAGATATCTATTTTGATAGCTCGATTAAGAAGCTGCATAGCTTCGACATGCAGAGCACTCTTTACGTCCTCAGTCGGCGAGAGGTTTTTGAGGGTGGCAACACACCGTTAACACTACATCAGCAGTCAAGCGATGTATGGATTGCGCAGGCTCCGCTTGACGTGCCCCAGCTGGATATTCAAGTTGGCAAGATGCACTGTGAGAGCCTCTTTATCGGCCGGATGTTTCGGGCCGGGTACAAAGTTAAGAATGTTTCGCTCGATGTCGCTTCATATCATCTTCACCTCACCAACCTCAGAAATTACGATGGGGCCGTTGATAAGTATACTGAATATTCTGAGATGATGTTTCCAGTGATGTCTGGAACTGCTCCGACACGCGAGGAGCATGGGTACGAGCGCGGGCCAATCATTATCGATGGTGCTGTATTTCAGTATCCACAGCAGGGCAGCTCGGCTTTCTGGCGCCAAATGATATCCGAATGGGCCAATACTCCATTTGGCAGAGAAGTAGTTGTATTAGATCGCGGTGGCAGTTTGCCTAAAGATATTGAGGTCACTGCGGCTGATGCCCCACTTTATAATCCGTGGCTGTACGCATCTAATGGTCAGCTCAACAGCACACTAGCTCGTCGACAGGGTGGGCGGCTATTTGTGTCGACGTTGCAGTCAACAGCGCTTGGGATACCTTCTGTGCTTCTGATGTTGGACGTTATTCCCGAGGCTCTTCAGGCTAATCTTGATGCAGAGTACATCTCGCGCTCAATGGGGTTACAGCTTGCTGATTTCGTTCTCTGTCCATCTGAAGCTAGTAAGGGGCTGCTTGAAGAGCGATATCAGCATTGCGGGCCTAGTCGATTTTATCACTGTCCACTATGGTTCGGCGGCTCGCAGGGCATCAAGGGCCTCTTGCACTATCAGCGTGTCGGGGCACGCAAACAGATCGGCGCGCCACGTCCCTTTATCTTAG
>JBIKWG010000030.1:0-18141 GCA_044356425.1 Bdellovibrionota bacterium
CTTGCAGAGCAAATTACTGAGCGAACTTCCTACATTATAAAACGGGGAAACCAACCGAGAAGAACCGCGTTCGATACCACCAAGACGCGCGCCCCGCCCACATATTCATTACACTTGCTGTGCCTTACAAGGCAACATGATAGTGACGACCTACTACCCGCACAAACATTCTAGCGATCTAGAACAGATACGATACGGTAACACCCACTGCCCGCGGGTCGCCTTGCTGCACGTAGAGCTTTGTAGGGAAGTCCGGCGGCTCATTACCAAAGTAAAAACCTCGCACTGCATACGACTGATTACCTAGGTTTCGCCCCCAAACAGTCAGCTTCCATGAGCCCGACAGGTATCCAAGCGAGGCGTTAAGCAGGCTGTATGCCGCACTCTGCTGATTGTGACCGTCATCAAAATAATAGGTATCACGTCCGGTGACCTCGATACGACCAAAAAGACCGTTGGACAGCTGAGAGCGCACACCCGTCGAGTACTGATAGTTGGGAGCTATGGCAAACGAACGGCTTTGCAATTCGGCGCTATCTGCAGGAACATCGGTAAACGCGCTATGCATCAACGACCCAGCAGTAAACACAGTCAGCCACGGCTGAATGTCAAAAGAACTTTCTAACTCAACACCCGTTCCTCTGCCACGCGCCACACTTTCGCTTAGGTATATATAGGATAGCGGGTCTGACGGGTCGACCTGATATGAACGCTTCAGCGTTTGATCGCGACGCAAATCATAGAAGTACGCCACGTTGGTCCTTAGCCGCTCTTTTAGAAATACCCCTTTTAGACCAGCCTCAAAGTTATAGAGAAATTCGGGGTCATACAAACGCCTGTCTACTGGAACACTTGGACCCGGATTAAATCCTCCGCCCTTATAGCCCCGCGAAGCCGTAAGATAGCCGCGCAGCCCCTGATTAATATCGTGCTGGAGCGTAAGAGCGCCGCCTAGCATCTCAAATGACGGCGAAAATTCGCTGCCCGTTGAATCATCATAGTCAGTGCTGCGGTGCTCATAGCGCCCTCCGGTAACAAGCGCAGTACGATATCCGAGAGGCGTCTCAACCTGACCAAAAAAAGCGCCAGTGTTCGCAAGGTATTCACTAGCCAAATAATCATACTGTTGATTACTTGAGAACTCGGTAGTGTCTGTGTCTTCAGTAAGCCGCTGCACAAACGCCCCTCCTAACCAACGATAGGATTCCCCGTGCTCATACGAGCCATCATCGTTGAACAGTCGCAACTCCTCTGCAATAACTTTGCGAGTCCTGTTGGTATCCGAGAAGTAATCGTACGGCAGGTACGGGTGCCACAAATTATCGTTCCCCCAGTCGCCGTCGTAGCTGTAGTCGATGCGAGTGCGGGCAAACGTGGTCAAGCTCTCGAGCTTAACATCTCGGGCCACGGCTGCTGTACCCTTGAATGATGAGGCGAATACGCGGGTATCATCCTCACCTGGTCGGTCTGACTGCGTTTGCAGGCTATTATCGATTGCAAAAGCATCGTAGCCGTTATTTGCATTAACACCCCACACCCCGAAGTCAAACGCGAGATCCGATGACGCTTCATAGCGGGCTTTTAACCGCACAACGGATTCGTTTCGCCCATTGGTATTATCTCGACCCAGGTAGAGGTTCTCACGAAATCCATTACTCTCTGTGTTAAACGCCGAAAATCTTAGCTGCAGCTTGCCATCACTTCCGGGCACGGCACCACCAACTGCCATTCCTCCGGCCTGCAAAGAATCATTACCACCCATCAACTCCACATGTCCCGTGGTAAACGAAGTTGGGCCAGCAGAACGTACATGCAAAGCACCCGCCAAAGCGCTTGATCCAAATTGAACGCTTTGTGGTCCGCGCAAAACTTCCACCTGTTCGATGTCAAACATCGGAGTTATCAAGCCAAGCCCACTGAAATCGATTCCGTCGATGATGGTGGCAACTGAAGGGTTGGGCGCACCATCGTACTGTTCATCCTCGCCGACGCCTCGGATTAGAAAGTATCTTGGCCTGGAGGTTCCCGCAGCCCAGGTCAGGTTAGGAATCGATTCAATCTCACTCTGAAAAGACGTGTCACCTTTCTCTGCAAGCAGCTCTCCTGTTACTACAGTTGTGCTCTGTGGCACCTCACGTAACGGGGCAATAAGCGGCGCTCCATAAATTACAAGCTCTGTTAATTTAGCTTCCTCGGTCGCCCCCTTTTTTGATTTGGTAGCTTCTCCTTCGGCAAACGCCACATCGTTCGCCAAGATCCCCCACAAAAGAACGGCTATCGGCAGCACGTGAGCCTTGCAGTTAGTAAAGTTGCATAATCTGGTGTGTGCGAAAGCGCGCCGAACAGCGCGCACAAAGATGAGTGGTTTTGCCATGTATCCTCTCCCTACGCCGGAATTATCCGTCTCAGGTTCAAAGGGTTTTGCTCACCATGAGCATCTCAGGTTTTTAGAGGCCGCTTTTTACGCGATCCTCCAAACCTCCCCTGGGTTATCCCTGGTCACTACCGTACTCATCCAGAGAAATCAAGAGACGATTGCTTCATCGTCACATGAGATGCCCCTCAAGGACGCGCTTGCTGCTAAAAGTGGCTCGGCATAAATCTTCTCTACTACGCTGTCAAAGCGCGCAAGCACTGCCGCCCAGGAATACTGCTGGCATACATATGCCCTGCCAGCCGCGCCGAATCGCTCACGCATACCTACGTCAGATACCAAATGACGAGTAACTCCTGCAAAATCCTGCGGCGACGAAAAATACAGACCTCCCTTAGATTCAACCACATGATGACGCGTGACCGCACACTGTCCGTGCACGACTACTGGCGTTCCTAACAACCACGCCTCCATAAGAACGATTGAGAACGACTCATTTGTTGAAGGCTGACACAAAAAGAGTGAATGCCGGATGAGCCGCTGCTTATCGACCTCACTCACATGCGGCAGGTCGATGATATCCTCACGCTGAAGAGCCTCAGGCCGATGCAGATCATCAAAGCTGCCGCCACCAAGCACCGCCAGCTTAATATCCGGTGCAATAATACCAAGCGCCTTCCCCTCAATAAAATAATCGATCAGCAGATGCACGTTCTTTCCGGTCTCTTTACGACCGACATACAAGATGTAGCGCTCGTTCTCTGAAAGAAAAGGCGAAAGCCCCTCAACATACTCCCGAGAATGAGGTTCGAACCCCATACCAACGCTGCCGCCCGAAAGGGGCCCATAGAGCGACTCAGCAAGATGTCTCTCTGGGTCGGCATTAAAAAGACACCCTCGCACCTGCCTAAACATTGAGGCGACCACCTCCTGATACGCATAACTCTCATCGTGCAAACACGGAATGAGGATACTCTTGGAGGGTGCGATGAGAGACCCCCAGAACGTTGTGCCGAAGAGGTATGGACCGAAAAACAGTGCATCAAAACGCTGCGCATTTTTCACGATGTAGCTGTACATCGCGTGTGAATTCACACTGTGCTGCATCCACTCTAGCTGCGATTCAATCGAAACACGTTGCCCTTCATGAATCGCAACCTGCAGTGGCACCCAGCGATCAAGATTGCGGCCATCAACTTCAAAGCGGTGAATCAAAAGCCCTTCAACGCTATCTTGCCCCGCTGAAAGCTCGTTTCTCCATGTGCGGTTATCGGTAGCGCACGTTGCCAGTAGCTCTACGGTATCGCCCCGTGCTTGGAGCTGCTTAGCAAGTGAACCCACGAGCGTCTCAGCGCCTCCGGCAATACCCTCAAAATATCGTGGAATTACAAAAGCAAAACGGCCTGATTTCATCATCATTCTAACCTAGGCGCCCTCTATACGACCGGCCCGTCACTCTTCAGGTCAATTCAACATAGGGTCAGGAAGAGCAAACAATAACATGCAGCCACCCCCCGGCGAGCCCTACAAGCCTCCTGTTATAGCCCAAAAATTGAAAAGTACCAGGATCTTACAAAAAAGCCAGTTGTAAAACAGCACATCCAGACAGACTACGACCATAACCTTAACTGTCGATCGAGAGATCGTCACAGCTAGTTTCGGTTGTAATAAATAAAAAGGAAATAATATGACAAACGTTCCACAGCCCCTTCTCCTCACAGTAAAAGAGGTAGCAAAGCTTCTTCGTATTCACCGCCCTAAGGTCTATGACCTGATTAAGGCTGGCACTATTGAAGGATTTAAACTTGGCTCAGATTGGCGTGTTAAGCGCGAGTCTATCGAGAAGCTGATCGGCGAGATTCCTGAGGACTTCTTTGCTGGATCCAAGTCAGCCCTCAAGAAGTTAGCGGCTACTGGGATGGACCACGTCAAGCTCGCCTCGTAAGACACAGGGCTGTAAGGGACGAAGAGCGCAGTTATATTACTGGGCGCAGACTCCTTTGACGATCTCTCTAGATATCTTTAAAGGTCACGGCGTCTGCTGTGGCCTTTTTTTATCCCTCGCTGCTACACAGAACTGCTATAAAGAGCTGTTACAACACGACGCTCATCGCAGAACAGCTAGCCCAAATTTCGCGACAGCGCAGCAAAGGCCTCCACTGAAACATGTTCAGCTCGTACATCGGGCGATATCCCTGCCGCCGACAACGCATCAAGAATAGCCTCTCGCGACCAGCGTCCACTCGCAACCACACTATTAATTATCTTCTTGCGCCGCTGAGAGAATGCCGCTCGTACTACCGACTGAAAGTGCACATAGTCACGGACAGGAAATCGCGGCTCTTTTAAAAACGTGAGCTTTAACACCTGAGAATCCACCGCAGTCGGTGGATGAAACGCATCGCCCGGAACCACCGGCCCGAGCTCAACATCAGCAAAGAGCTGTACCGCTACCGAGATACTGCCGTAAGTTCGACTTCCAGACCCAGCAGCAAGTCGCTGTGCGAACTCTTTTTGTGTCATCAAAACCGCCTGAGACACGCATTCGCGCAATGCTACCAGATGAAAGACAATCTCTGTTGAAAATACGTACGGAATGTTCCCGAATACAAACAGGTCAGCACCGATTCCACTGAAATCAACCTGGCGCACGTCTTGGTTAATGATCGTTGCATGGGGATACTTACTGCTTAGGTGCTGGCAAAACGAAGGCTCTATTTCTACTAACGTTAGGCGCGCAAAATGCGCAAGGTGCTCTGTTAGGGCACCTGTACCAGGGCCAATCTCAACTACGTGTTTCTCAGCCGCAACAGCTCCAAACGCTACTATTGACTGCGGGACGTCCGGACGAATAAGGAAATTTTGCCCCCTCTCCTTAGATGGCCTAACGTTCAGATCTCTTAAAGTATCCTTTGTTCGCTTATCACGCTGACGCTTCATTCCCCTGCAACTCCATAGAATTCGCGTAGCTCTGTCACCGGCCAACGACTAAAGATATCCAGCGCTGGACATGCTGTGTTTGATGATGCGTAACGTCCTGCCACGTACGCGATCATCGCCCCGTTATCAACGCAGTGCTTGAGCGGTGGCAGATGAACTGCTGCACACCTACTCTGTAGCCGCGCACGAAGCTCCGAGTTAGCCGAGACCCCACCGCAGACAACAAGAGGCACATTTCGATCATTAACCTCCTTAACTGTCTTAGTAACGAGCGGATCGACGATTGCGTCTTGGATCGCCCACGCTACATCAGCAAGCACCTGCGGATCTGCCGCTATCGCCTCTTTATTGCGCTGAATAAGCAGCAATGCGGCAGTCTTTAAACCTGAAAAGCTAAAATCGTCCATTTCACGCGCCACGCGTGGCAGGCGAAAGCGCTCATTCTTCGAGCCACGCGCAGCAAGCCCGGCGAGCGCTGCACCACCGGGATAGCGCAAACCCAACAGATTAGCAGATTTATCAAACGCCTCGCCCGCAGCATCATCACGGGTCTTACAAAGAATCGAATACCGCCCAAGCCCCTCTACCAAAACAACCTCAGTATGCCCACCTGAAACGACTAAGGCGATGTATGGCGGCTTAAGCAGAGGATCGTGCAGCTCACCGGATAGTATATGACCTTCTATATGGTTAACCGGAAAGAGCGGCACATTATGGCTGGCTGCAATACCCTGCGAGAATGAAACTCCGATCAGCAAGCAGCCCTTCAACCCGGGACCACAGGTAACGCCGATCGCTTCAACATCAGCAAGCGACGTCCCTGTCTGTGCAAACAGCTCACTGCACAGAAGCGGCAGGCTCTGCATGTGCTCCCGTGAGGCCAGCTCTGGAACGACGCCACCATACTTTTCGTGAAGCGCCACCTGTGAGGCCAACGTCTCGCCCACGATCACACAGCTTCCGTCGCTTGCAACGTCGAGCAGAGCCACGCCCGTCTCGTCACAACTTGTCTCTATACCCAGGATACGCATACGAATTACTGGCCTGCCGGAACAGTTCGAAGATAGGTAACGATCGCCTCAATATCGCGTGCTGGAGCTTGCGCATAAAAGCTGGTTGGGCAGAGTCCCGCATTGACCAGTTTACCAGAGGAGGTACGACCCGTTTGCAGAAATCTGCGCAGCTCCTCCTCTGTCCACGCTCCGATTCCACTTATGTCTGAAGAGGTGATATTCGGCGCAACGTTACTGTGCTCTTCAATGTGAACCTCTTCTCCGCCCGCAAGATATCCCTCAGCTTCAATTAAGCCGCCTTTGCGCGAATGACACACTCCGCATCGAGCGACGTTATCAACCAGGTACTGTCCGTACTCCCTCTTGAAGGAGGGTGAAACCTCAGGGATGTACCCTCTTACAGCGGGGCTCACATCAAAAAATCCGATTGTATTCCGATCAAAAAACCCAATCTCTCGGCGCTCTACGATTTCATCACTAGGCGGCAACGCCCGGAGGTAGGCGGTGATGCGGGCGATATCAAGATCAGAGAGCCACTCAAAGCCACGGTGAAAAGCAGATTCAGCTTTTGAGCCGTCGGGCCTGAC
This sequence comes from Bdellovibrionota bacterium, assembly GCA_044356425.1. Classification (GTDB taxonomy): domain Bacteria; phylum Bdellovibrionota_C; class UBA2361; order UBA2361; family OMII01; genus OMII01. Next base: position 6,915 of record JBIKWG010000030.1, read on the forward strand.
CGACGTACGCATAAATCGCTTTAGGTCCGTAGCTGTCCACGAGCCGATACCATGTTGACTGACTGTGATATTAGGCGACTCGATCGCTCCATACTTGTCGTACAGGACAGCTCCACCAGCGAGATCAGCACCCGGTTTGTGCTGCTTACTGTGACAGAAACCACAGGCTGCTACGCCCTGCACAAGCTGACTACCACGACTTATTGCCGCCTCATTAAGCGGCAATGAAGGGACAACGCTCTCCTCTACAGAACAAGACACCACGCCCACAACCACACAGGTCAGAACAAAAGCCTTGCCGTACAGCGATGAAAACAATTGAGTGACATGCGATGAGGAGCCACCATGCGGCTTCCTGATACGCGTCTTGGTCTCATGAGAATACATGGGGCAAAAGACTACACTGGAGCTCCCAACGCGGAAAGTCGAATACCGAAAAAACCCCCTCTCACCCCCTATGCAAGGGTGAAAAAGGGGGCTTTTCGGCCAAACAACCTTAGAACTGCCGTTATTCGTTTGATGAGACCAACATATCATGCTCATCTGCATGATTTTGCGCCCGTGTTTCAGACGCAAAGAACTTACTTAGCTTACGTCGCAACATCAGACGTGACCGGTGAAGGCGAGACTTTACCGCTGGAACAGTAAGGTCAAGAATCTTTCCAACTTCACGGCTCGTTAGCCCATCAACATCTCTAAGGATAAAGACTGGGCGATAGTCATCAGGTAGCTTCCGAATCGCGATTTCAAGGGCCTCCAACATCTCATTTCGAATTGTCTGAGCATCAACGTACGCACTCTCCGGGCTCTTTAGTGCGGGCACCACCTGAGCCTGCTGCATGATATCCTCAAGAGGAATACTGTGATCCTGCCGTCTCTTACGTAACTTCATAAAAGCTGCGTTTACTGTCACGCGGTACAGCCAACTTGAGAAGGATGACTTCCCTTCAAAACTTCCTATCTTTCTGTGCACAGTCACAAAAACATCCTGCAAAACCTCTTCTGCATCCTCTGTGTTTCTGGTCAAACGTGTGGCCAGGCTGAACACCTTGTTGCTGTAGCGATTAATCAACTCCTCGAAGCTCTGTTGATTTCCTGCTTTAAAATCTGCGATTAACTCTAGGTCAGAACTCTTTTGTACTGGCATACGTGCAACGCGACGGTCCTCCACAGAAGCAGCCGAGCAACTGCCCGACATCTACAACGTATCCTTCCTGTAGCGAAAAGCTTGCCAGCCTCGATGCATAGCGTAAGAAAAAGGATGCACAATGAGAAATCAGCCACTTAGGATGCAACAAAGAAGAGAAGTGTCGTAAAAATCGACAGACCTGTCATAGAACCGATAGTCAGAGTCAATTTTTAGGCAACAATTTCCTAAGCAGTTTATGCCTAGTGCAGATGACATCCGCCCTTAGAGCGCAAGATTACGAGCGCAGGGCGTTATCACGATCACTGTTGTATATGATGGTGAGCACACCGGCGGTGGTTGCAGGTATTCACTGGCGGTGGCCGTTTTGTTACGGCTCAATTCGCGCATCAGCCGGCTTTGAAACAACCCTCTTAACAACAAAGTATCTCGAACCCTGCTTTCGTCGAACGAGTCCTAAAAAAAGCTTTTCACTTTTAATTGGAGCAGCAAATTCTCCCCCGATAAAGTCACGCCATGCCGCACCGTTACGGAAACGCTGCCCAGCAAACTCTTCGATTATATCGTCCTTACCAAGCCCTGCTGCCTCGGCCAACGAGCCCTGAACGACTCCAGTAATACGAATACCGTAGGGAACGGTTAGGCCCAGAGAGGTCGCTAGCTCTTCTGAAAGGGCCTCTACTGTTAAACCAAGGGCATCTGGCTCGTCCTTTTGCGGCTCTACGGCAGCTTTCTCGCTCAGCTCTGCAAGCTTTACTGATAACGTCATGGAGCGCCCGTTACGTATCACTTCTACCGATACGGTAGCCCCGACTGCTGTACGCGCGACCATCAGCGGCAACTCATCATGATCCTTAACCTCAGTACCGTTAAATTTCGTGATTACATCCCGCCGTAAGACCCCGGCTGAAGAAGCTGGGGTATCTTTCATCACATCCGACACCAAGGCACCATCACTTGATGGAAGTGCAAGAACGGTTGCAACATCCTTATCAACCTTCTGAATAAGCACCCCCAAGAGCCCACGACGAACCTTGCCCAGCTCTTTTAACTGCACGAGCACCTCGCGTGCCATGTTAATCGGGATAGAGAATCCTATACCGATATTAAATCCGGTGCCGCCAAACTGCGCGCGCCCGGGGCTAAAGATCGCTGTGTTAATCCCAACCACCTGCCCCTTTGTGTTAAACAGCGGCCCCCCTGAACTGCCAGGATTTATGACAGCATCGGTCTGGATAAATGCATCATAAGGACCAGAGATACCCGTTGGTACCCGCCGCGACTTCGCCGACACAATGCCTGCGGTAACAGTCTGACCAAGTTGAAACTGGTTGCCGATTGCAACCACCCACTCACCAACCTCAAGCGCATCCGAATCACCCACAACAACAGAAGGGAGCTTCCTGCCGGCACTTACTTTCAGAAGCGCGACATCGGTCTTTGCATCCTGGCCCAAAATCTCTGCTGGATAGTCGCTCTTATCGTCTAAAAGCCTTACGGTGATCTTCTTGGCTTTATCAATCACATGATTGCTCGTGACTATAAAGCCATCACCATGCACAATAAATCCAGATCCGGATGACGACTGCGGTGCCGCACCATCGTGACTTTTGGCCTCACCGCTTTGACTAACCCCTTCTACTGCAATGTTGACTACAGATGGCTTTAGGGCTTTTACCAGATCGGTAAGACGTGGCAGTCCACTTTGCGCAGAGCTATGTAGGGACGACTGAACCTCAGGAACGCCTTCAGTAAACAACGGTTGCGCAGAACAGAGCTCCGGTAGGCACAAAAGTGCAAGCGCAAAGAGATCACAGAGAATAAAAGCGGCCCGCTTAGCCACGTTTTCTGCGCACATATGACATCCTTAGCGTATGAAGAACCTCTTCGATAAATCGCGCCTCCTCAGAAGAGAGGTTTCCACGCGTCTTGCGCTGAAGCATACCTAAAATATCGATCGTTTGTCGTGATGATTCTAAGTCTAGAGGAATATCCATCCCCGCAGGTGCCTGCATCTCACCCATGTGAACCATACTCTGAGTAGCCAACGACATAACAAACGAGGTGAAGGAAACCGACTCCTCTTCTGGACCAGCCTCCATACGGAAAGCAGCGGCGCTCTTGGCAGCCTCGCTGGCTGACAGTCCGGGCGGAAGATCGCCTTCCAAAGTGGCGGTCGATGCCGCACTTTCACTAATAGCAGAATCAGTGGCTACGGGCTGCGATTGACTTTCTGCTGGCTCGTCCCCTCGCTCTTTTCCTGTCGAATCAAATCGCCGACGATCAACTACATGCACTTGCTTATCACTTCCTGAGTTTTCTCTGTCAGACATACATTTGCCGTGAAATGACCTGGTTATAAAATTGGTGCGGGCTCTACAAATACAAGCGACGTTACCGTACCAACTCGCTACCCTACCATACATCAGGCCCGATACCACAACAGACTCAGCAGCCACTCTTGGCATTTATTCGCACTAGTGTTTATATATCGCACCACAGCCACCCCCACGCACCGTGGGAGGCGTTTTGGCTAGCCTCGGTGGCAGGAGAATGAGCTCCCCCCGCCCTGCCGGCACTTATGATTGCAGGCGCTTAATGCCCATGAAATTCACCCTTCTTGGCTGTGGCACATCGACCGGCGTGCCCGTTCCAGGCTGTTGTTGTCGAGTGTGCTCCTCGGAAGAGCCACGCAACTCGCGGTTACGCACCTCTGCCGTAATCCGTCTTGACAGTGGACAGAACATCCTTGTTGATGCCGGGCCCGACCTACGACAACAGTCGCTACAGTACCAGGTCAGACGCGTTGACGCTGTTCTGTACACCCACTCTCACGCGGATCACATCCTCGGCACAGATGACTTGCGGTCATTCAATTTTATTTCCGGCAAACGGATCCCTTGCTACGGAACTGGAGAAACACTCACGGACCTCAGGCGAATTTTCACCTATATCTTTGAGCCATCACCAACCTATCAGGGCGGAATGCTGGCACAGCTTGATCTTATTCCAATTTCACCATCCTGTGCCTGCACTATCCATGGCGTAACATTCTCGCCGTTTATACTGCACCATGGACAGACCGAGGTGCTCGGATTCCGCATCGGCGACCTAGGCTATGCTACCGACTTCAAACGGATGCCCGATGAGGCTAAGCAGATACTGCGCGGGGTAAAGCACCTCTTCATTGATGGCTTGCGGTATGAGCAGCATGCAACGCATGCAACTATCCCCGAAGCGCTTGCGTTAATAGAGGAGATCCAACCAGAGCGCGCGTTTATCATTCACACAAGCCACTCGATCGACTACCACGAAACAAATGCAAAGCTCCCTGCGGGCGTTGAATTGGCCTGGGACGGACTAACCGTTCTGATCTCGTAAGGCAGAGCCAGCGGAGTCTGCCCGCGGCTCCACAAGCCTGGCGTCAATGGCCGTCAGCAACGCCCCGATTCCCTGACGCTTGGCTGCTGACACCGCCACTCCACCTAGCTCATTCTGCAGCTGCGCAACTGCCTCTGCCGTTGCCACATCACATTTGTTGAGCACAACGAGCTCAGGTAGCAACGAGAGCTCCATCTGCTCAAGAATACGGCGCACGGCGCGATACTTCCCAACAGCATCTTTGTCAGCAGCATCAACTACGTGAACCAGCAACGTAGCCTCAAACAGCTCTTCAAGCGTTGCGCGAAATGCAGCCTCAAGCTCGTGGGGAAGCTTACGAATAAAACCAACCGTGTCACTAAGAATAACTGTGCGCCCGCCTATTCCGCCAAGCTCAGGATTTTGAAACGGAATAAAAAGCCTGCGCTGACTCGGATCCAAGGTGGCAAAAAGCTTATTTTCAGCAATAACACTGCTGCCTGTTAACAGGTTGAAAAGAGTTGACTTGCCAACGTTAGTATATCCAACAACTGACACCAACTGCAGCTGATTCTCTCTTCTCCGGCTTCTGCGGAAATCTCGCGACTCTCGAACCTTCGAGATGCGGCGTTCAAGATCCGATATGCGATCGCGAATGCGTCGACGGCCGATTTCGAGCTTAGTTTCGCCAGGCCCCCGACCGCCAATGCCTCCGCTCAGGCGAGAGAGGCCCGCATCTTTTTCAACCAGGCGCGGTAGATTGTACTTCAACTGCGCCAGTTCTACCTGAAGACGACCTTCACTGCTCTGCGCTCGCTGGGCAAAGATGTCGAGAATCAACATACTGCGATCAATAACCTTCAGCTCAGTTGAGTTGGTAATCGCGCGCCACTGCGAAGGCTTGAGCTCGGTATCAAACACCAGAAGATCTGCACCCAGACGAATACAACGAATAACGAGCTCTTCTAGCTTTCCGCTACCGATATAGGTCTTAGGGTCCGCCCTGCGTCGCTGCACAACAGCGTCTAGAATGCGCACTCCTGCGGTGCGAGCGAGCTCCTTGAGCTCAGCCAACGATGTTTCGGGATCATCATCAGCTTTATCGTAGACTCCGACGACAACAGCTCCAATTTCGTCGCCAGCTGATAACTGTATTACCTCTGTGGCAAGGCTGCGCTCTACTGAATCAATCAACTCTCGAAAATCAACTTCACACTGAGCAAGATCTGCGACCTCCTCGGTCATGGTTGTTGCGCTCTCACCCCCACGCACAGGAATGAGGTAGGCGTACGACATTGCGATGCGATTTTTTAGCGCACGAACACTCACCACCGCATCAAAGCGCAGACGCTCAATATCCGTGTAGATATCGTAAGGAATGGCGGCCTTCTCCTGTTGGTTTGATAGGTCCGAGAAGATTAGTCGCAGATTTCGTAATCGTGCTCGCCCTAAACGGTAGCGCCCCAGGTCGGGAATGTAGAGAATATCCTTTGTCCCTAACGCTACCTCCACAATGTGACCCTGTCGGTCAATAATGACTCCGATTCGTCGTCGCAGTCGTTCAGCGAGCACAGTTACTTCGCGAGCAAGCTCCAACGAAACGATCTCACGCGAATCAACTGAACGCTGAAAGAGCTTCTTGACTGCCTTTAGCTCAGACGGGGCAAGCCCTTTGATATTTCCCTTAATCTCTTCAGACATAGTGTTTGACTGTACACCGGATAGGGTAAAAAGGGCTAGAACTGGAACAGGAGAAAGGTTAAACGCAGCTAGAAAGGTGAACACAGCTCGGCGCTGTATCCTAGGGGTGCTCGCTGTTATCCCAGGCGCCTGGGCTATTCCCCCTCGACCGGACGACTTTTGTCAAAGACCGTCGCGGCATCAACAAGAGAGCGTGCGACACTCGGATGAGAAGTAAAATTTAGAAAGTGGAACGTTCCGAGAGACTGCGCGGTTGCAGAATACCCCTCATTCATAACCGAGCCATCATCCAGGGTGACCTTAAAAACATGCAGAAGCTGATGCATCGACCCGGCTCCTTCAGCTCGCGCCCCCCAATCACCTAGAGTGACCCCCTGAATCTTACGATCGATGCGACCCAGGATAGACTCATCCATCAGCACGACATCGAGCATCGCCTGTGACTGCTGAAGACCAACTGCATCGGCAGGAATGAGCCCCACCCCAGGATACACCGGACCTCCAGGATCAATTTGAAATGTACGGCAGAGATATGCGGTGCCCGCTCCTTCTGAGTACACAACCCCGCCCGCGTCAGCAAAAGCCTTTATGGCTCGGCGAATCTGCTCATTACGCGCGAGCTCTTCCCCGTAGGGGCGCATGTAGGCGCCAGTCACATAGAGCCCTCCAATTTTTTTCGGAAGCTCCAGATCAGACAAAGGTGAAAAAGTAGCTATATCTGCCCCCGCATGGCGGAGCAGGTCGATGTTATCCTGATAACACACGTTAAAGCAGCTATCATCTGTGACGGCAAAACGTGTAAGACGAGAACGCGGATCGGGCACCGGTTCAGGAGTCTCAATTTGCGGCGCAGCTCGCGCGATATCAAGCAGCTGGTCGAGATCAAGATGATTGGCCACGAAGCTCCCTGCATCTAAAAAAAGCTGCATAGGCAACAGCGTGCAGTTATCCTGCTGTGAGAAGCCGCTAGTGGGCATCTCAACAGGAAACGTCGCAGTAGGTAGACCACCAAGAAACGACGGAAGGCCGTAGCCGCGCATACACGCCTCGAGATACGACATGACGGGATTAGGTGCAAAAGGATCGTGATTATCTGGGACGTAGATCCGATTAGCCACCAACGCAGATACCACCTGCTCTTGTGTAAACTGCGAGAAGCCTCGCACCAGAGCGCTCATGCTGTTAGATACCTGCGACGCTGGCACCACTAACACCACCGGTGTTTGTGTCATTACGGCTACCTCAGCGTCTGACCCCCGAAAGTCGGCTGGTCCGATACCGTCGTAAAGCCCGCCCTGTCCGTCGATGATAACGATGTCAGAGCCAAGACTGGCCTGATAGAGCGCAGCAAATATCTCTTCGCTGCGTAACATCTGTCGATCAAGCACCCGCGCATAACGACGCGTAATTCGACTATATACAAGCGCTTGATGAAGTCCCCGTCCAGTAATGCAGCACGAGACGCTCATCCCTCTTTTTCGAAGTGCAACGACGAGACCGAGCGTGAGAAAGCTCTTCCCAACCGCCGATCCAACACCAGAGATCATAATTCGGGGGGCTAAAAGAGTCGTCATGTTCTTCGTTGTGCAGGTCAACAAACCACTCCCCGTATGGGGTGGTCCTCGTCGTTATGTTGCACTCAAAGGTATCGGCAGCCAGCGCTAAGAACCGAAGTACATAGTGCTCGGACTCTAAAAATTGCCGGATGTAGCTAGTTTACCACGCCTCAAAACGGCATCACAAAACCAGCAGCTAGCCGCCCACGACAACCCGCACTGCGAACGTACCACCACCTACCGTCGGCGCAGCACAACAAGCTCGGCTGCCCCAGCGTGAGACCGATTGACAGAACCTTTCGGGGCTCCAACACCCTTAACAAAGCGCTCTTCAACAGTGCCTTCAACTGCCCAAAAGGGAGCAAGGCATGTTGATAACACATGAGAAAGTTCTCCAGTGTAACTTACTGGCTTTGTTCCCAAACGCCCAGAGCCAACCCGCACCACAGTGCGCCCACCTCGTTTAACGACACGAGCCATTTCAAGCAAAATCTCGTTGATATACCCATGCCATTGCTCAACATTGTTGATCTCAGATCGTGCAGCTGACTTCTCGCCACCGAGCCACCACGTTCTAAGCCATGAGCGCATACCGTGCTGCACGAAGCCTGGCTGCTCGGGACACACCAATGCCAGATCGACTTGAGGGGTAGATATCTGCGTAATATTATGTGGGGCTGAGGCCAGCACTGACCGTTCTATTTCGTTAGATTGCAATACAGATGGAACACCATCGCGTAGAAGAGCAGCAGCCTTCTTCAGTACCCGTGCACTGACTGCTCGATACGACGGCACCTCACCGCGCTTTGTATTCATCGCAGCCTGCGCATCGGGGGTCAAAGCCTCGTGAGGTGAGGTATAGCCCGAAAGATGGCCCACTGTGTGCCCGTGTAAAACACTGGCAATAACAAACTCAACAAAAGCATCAACTCGATTTGAGCCGTCTCGGAGAGATGCCCGGATATTGCTTAGCTCGCAAAAAGTATCGACGTCAAAAAACAGCGGCAGAGGAGCAACAAAGCTCCGAACGTCCACGGGTCGTTTGAAGTTAACGAACTGAAGCCGCAGAGCGACCTCTGCAATATCTGCTGGCGACAGGCGAGCTCGCGCCAACTTACGCAACTCTGGTGAGGTTGAGCATCCGACAAAATGACGCTTAGCAAGAGCCGCTTCAATACCCACGGTGCCCGCAGAGCAGAGAGGATCGAGGACAAGGCTTCCCTCAAGGGAAAAACGCTCAATCAGATAACGCACAACAGAGGGGTTCCACAGTGCTAGGTACGAAAATGCGGAATGCAACGAGTGTCCGTTACGGCCGGTAGCCTCAACGTCCACCTCAACGTGATCTAAAAACTGTTGTGATTGAACAAGTTTTAATACTGCCGACATCTTTCCTACCAAACCACTACGCACTAAACGGCTTAGTTCGACTATTCCTTGCGCTTTCCTCATCCCAAGTTGAGCACAATGTAGCCGATCTAGGCCAGATAAACCTTTTAACCTCAACCAACGACCTATGTGACAACAGGTTGCCGACTAACGTCTTCTTGCCCTACCGGACATTCCCCAGAGTATAGAGAGCAGAGAAAAGTGGGACTACGACAATTGTGCCAAACAAAGTTAGTACTACAACTATGTTAAAGCCACTAACCCAGTGATTTTACATGGCAAACAATTAGTTTCAGGGTGTTCGCGCTTGCTAAATGTTTTTTTGGAACGTTGTAACAACCAGTGGGGGCGTTACAGAAAACGACGATTAGCGACAGCGCTGCAGCAACGAAAGCACCGTCTGCAACCCAGGCCCTCCAACCATCAAATTTACGACAGAATACGGCCAATCCCTCTAGCCCCCCCCCGAAGCTACTACTGGGCCTAAAGGTTAGGCAGCGCAGAGCTAGCTCTTGCGTTGGCCCTCATTCCGCGAAGCCAAGCGACAAGCGGGGCTACTCAGCCCCAACTACCTCCAGGTTTTTTCGGGCTACCTCAAGTTCGGGATCGAGCCTTGACGCTATTACAAACTCACGACGAGCTTCATCCGTCTTTCCGAGGCGCTGCAGCAATACGCCCAGATTGTTGTGGGCATAGGCGTTAGTAGAGTCAATTTCAATGGCCTGCCGCAGGTTCTTCTCTGCTTCCGCCATATTTCCAAGCTCCAGCTGTGCCCGACCTAGCGCGCTCCAGGCGCGCGCATTTTTGGGCTCAAGCGTGGTGGCCCGCTGAAGAGCTGCCACAGCCTCTTGGAAGCGCTTATTCTCTATCAGCAGAAGACCTAAATTTGCTTGTGCTGGGAAGTTGTTCGGAGCAAGCTCTGCGACTCGCCGCAGCGACGCTTCCGCCCGCAACGGATTACCAGCTTTTTCATAGGCCTCGGCTAAACCAAGATGCACCCGAATATCATCGGGACGCACCTCTGCCGCAATGGCAAAGGCACGACGCGCCTCGTCAAACTTCCCTTGGCGATTAAGAACAGAGCCGAGATAGTAGAGCGCTTCAAAATGACGCGGGTTAATTATAGAGGCCTTGCGATAAGAGCCAGCAGCAAGCTCCCATCGCTTGGCCTTCTCGTGTAAGACACCCAGGTTAAAAAATGTTACTTCGTTGCCAGGATCAATCGTAGCTGCCCTATCGAGCATCGCGATGGCCTCGTCGATGCGCTGTTGCTTCTCTAATACAACCGCTTTTCCCTGAAGCGCTGCAACACTCTTAGCATTCTTTTCAAGAGCTGAATCATACTGCTCTTGAGCAGCCTGCAGATCACCTTTACGCACTAAGACGCCTGCGAGCCCTACTCGAAAAGCCTCTTCATTCTTGAGGGCAACGGCCTGCCTCAGCTCTTTCTCAGAAGCGGACAGGTCTCCTTGTTTTTGCAGCGCAAGGCCTAAGTTAAAATGCACCTCAGCCATCTTTGGGCAGAGCCCCTCGGCTTCACGATACAGTGCGATCTCTTTCTCTGAGCCATCCCCAAGATTGACACCCTTCTTAACGAGCTCAGCAGCACTGGCGCAGCTTTGCGCTGCGGGGGCTTGTGATTGTGCTTGTGTAGCCGTTAGCCACACCCCCAAACAGGCAACAACGGCAACCAGAATAGCGCGTTGACCACAGCAACCTGTAGGCTCAATAATGATGTGCTTCATTCTGGTCAACATGCAGCTTTTTGTACCTTTCTCCCAGAGTTTCGGCGGCACGCTACCACGCCAGGGGCAACGAAGGCCAAGACATTTTTACCTCACGCGCGCAACGAACCCAGGGCACTCAGCACGTCTCGAATACGCTCCTCGGACACGACCGCCGCAAATCGCATATGATCATCAAACCCATCGCCAAAAACGATGCCGGGAGTCAGAAGCACCGCATGCTTCTTGAGCAGGGAATGCGCCAAGCCAACAGACTTTGATGATATACCCGGCGTAGCCAGCCGACCTAGCTCTTCAGGATAGGTGGCCCACACACTGGCACCCGCACG
>JBIKWG010000218.1:0-5179 GCA_044356425.1 Bdellovibrionota bacterium
CCCCTAGCCAGACGCCGAAGCCGGTGTGATCCTGAGATAGAATCTGTGCTACGTCATCGTCAGAGATAAGCTCTTGCTTGTGAAGCTGCGCGAGGACTCGTTCAGCGAAGGCTTGCTCGATTGCGTTAGGGTCTACCTCAGCGAACCTTGTGAAGACGCCGTCCCTCCAGTATCCGTCAGCGAGGAGTCCGTGGAGATGCGGGTGATAGTTCAGTGCCTCACCGGCAGTCTGCACGGTGAAGATAGCGGCTAGTTCGCGCTCATCGATACCGAGCACTTGAGAGAGCGCCCCCCAGGCGGCACGAAAGAGGATGGTGTTCTATCGGATCGAGGACTCGGTAGCGCAGGAGAGTGGAAAAGGAGTGGATCTGGAAAATCTAGGGATCCCCGGCGCGAAAATTGCTCAAATCAAAAACGTTGAAGTGGAGATTCTCAAGCGCTCCGCTCAGCCGGAGCTTATTACCTTATCAACAGGCGCCAATGACCTTATAGCTGGAGACGCTGTGAGTGCTTTTGAATCCGATCTGAGAGAAGTTTTGTCGGAGCTTCGAGCCATTTCACCCTCCGCAGTAGTAGCGATATCTAATCTTCCCGATCTTACCAAGCTGCCCAAATTTCAGGAGAAGCCCGATAGAGATGTTACAGAAGCTCGTGTTCGCTCCTATAACGCAGCTATCGCGCGCCAAGCCGCAAGTGCCAATGCGTTGCTCGTAGATCTTTATAGCGAGCCTCTAGAGGACTCCTTAGTGAGTGATGTGGACGGATTTCATCCAAGTGATGCGGGTCATCAGGCTATAGCGAATGCATTTATGGATGTTTTGAGGCCCTATATTCCCTCGTTGGGGGCAAAGCCGTAGGGGGGGCGAAGCCCACCTCTGGGAAGAACGCAGCTAGCGTGACGGCTATCTTACGTTCATCGTCACGAATGAGCACCGTCTACATTTCACTAATCCGAACCCCGTACTTGTCGTTCACAACCACAACCTCACCCGACGCCACCGTTTTACCCTGCAGGGCGATGCGCACCGGTTCGCCTGGTTTTGATTGTAGCTCGAGCACGCTACCGACAGTAAGTTTTAAGAGTCGCTCAAGGGTTATCGTAGTCACGCCAAACTGAACCGATAGGGTAAGCGGAACATCGGCAAGAAATTGCACAGGTTGAGGAGCAGCCGGGGCAGCAGCTGGTGCAGCAGCGGGTGAACGCGGTTCTTCGACGGGGTATTTATCTGCCATGCCTATGTTTGGTCGGCTGGTGGCGGGGGGAGCTAAAGAGAAGGGCGCGATGCAACCCCGGACCCCCAACAAGACATGCCGGCGATCATATCAGCCTATAAAGCCCAGCTACGACCAAGAAGTCACCCCATAAAATCAACCCTAACGGATTTCGCTAGGATAACGAATCGTTTATAACGAATCGTTTTCTTTTATGGTAAAGGATGACGTTTATTTCACACTGCTAGTGATTCGAAAGGATGGGAACGCATGACTATTGCCATTCAACTCCTGTTCATGGCGGTTTTGGCGGTGTTCATTTATTCAGGCATCCGAGACCGCAAGAAGGTGACCGATGAACATAGTTTCTTCTATGGCGAGAACCTTTCGTGGCTCAGTTTCGCACTCAACGCGTTCGGAACAAACTTCAGCTTCATTTCTGCCAGCTTCGTGTTGGTTTTCTGGTCATACCAATACGGCTTGAGCGCAATGCTCTGGACTGTCGGCACGGGGATTTTGGGTATTCTGCTTTTTTCCATTCGCTGGACAGGGCCATTGACACGGGGCGATCTCTTTAGTGAGAACGTAAAGACCCTGCACCACATGATCGGCGGAGAAGATGTTGCGTTGCGACGCATCGCTGGCTGTGTCACGGCCCTTACTCTTTTTGGTTTCCTGATTGGAGAGTCGTATATCTTCGCACAGTTTTTTTCACAATACATCCATTGGCATCCCGGATGGATAATCGCGATTGTCTTTCTGGTTGCAATTGTGAACTCATGGCTCAGTGGCTACAACGCGGCGGTCAAGAGTGATTATTTCCAAGTGGCGTTGATTGGCAGTGGCTGTCTCCTGCTGTTCGCTCGGCTGTTTTATGCCGGGCGACAAAATGTGCTGGCTGCTGCCACCACAGAAACGTTTACCCCTTTACCTCCATTTTTTGTGCCGATGCTGATATTGATAAACGGCCTTTCGCAATTCTCGGCAATGGATATGTGGCAGCGCGCAAAGGCAACTGCGCAAGCAAACGAGGTCGAGAAAGGGGGAGTAGCGGGGTCGCTTCTATTTGCTATCGTCACACTGGCGCTCATCGGGTGCGGCATCTTGTTGCGCCAGGAAGACAACAAAATGGGCAACGTGGAAGCCGACCCGTTTGTCTTGCTCAATCGAATTGCAGGGCAGAGCGGCAGCCCGGCTTACACGGTTTCAGTGCTACTTTTCTTTCTTTCCGCCTATCTGACGACAATGGACAGCATCTTCATCGCCTTGAGCACCACGTGGACAATGGATGTGTTGCGAGTCAGCAAAAATCTGGGCAAAGTAAAAATACACACAGCTACGGTGGGCCTAGTTACCGCACTCGTCACAATCGGCCTTTGTGCGTTTCAGTTTGGCGGTCAGGTTGTGAACGCATTGGTTGTCTTGTGTTCGATTTCAATAATCCTCGTGCCAACAATTCTCTTTAAGACGTGGCTGCATCGGCTACGAATAAAAGCAGTGGTTTACAAGACCAGCATCGTCTTCGGCTTCTTAGTGGGCGTACTGGCGATTGTATGGATGATTCTGGCGAAGAATTCCGAAATGGCCAACTACCTACCAATTCTGTGTTTCTTCGCGAGTTGGTTCGTCATTCTCGTTTTGTCGCCCAAAAACATGCAAAACGTTGCAGGCAGCAAGAACTGACGTAACGTTGAACTGTTTGTGAAACCCCTCGACCACCAAAAGTTGGATGTCGTCAACCAATGGATAGGAAAACCAATCGCTTTTCTGCAAGTAGTTGATGTGCAGTAGTCGACGTGCTGAGGGGTCTTGCTAACGGTCAAAATAGGCCCGAAATGCGTTGTCTGTAGGTCCACGCTACGGTTTCAGCGGTCCAAGCAGAGCATGGAAAGACGAGCTAAGTCGCGAAAAATAGCATTTCAGATACACGTCTGCCGTCCCGTCACAGAGGAAGCGGAGCTTAGAAGTCATCCGGAGACGGCTCGAATGAGTCGTACGAGGGGATTTCATCGAGAGCGAGCGCAGTATCGATGAACTTAGGAATAGGAGGAGGTGCCTGAAAGTCTGGAATTCCTTGAGCCTTCATGATGTCTTTGATTGAGTGCTCGTCTTGGATGAATGCGATGATTCGCATCTGAGCTTTGCACTTGGGGCACTCTAGGGGGTCTATCTCGTAGATTCTCTTGATGCACGCGGCCCAACTGCTCCTACGGAAGTCTCTTCGATAGTCACTCTCGGTTTCTTCCTCTGGAGGAGGAGCGAGCTTAGCGCGCTCGCCTCTGCGCCTACAGGAATACCGTCCATAGTACCTGGTCAGAGACTCGTAGTTTTTGGGAATATGAACTGAGAGCGCTGCCAAAAACTCTAGAGCGTCGAATTCGTGAGCAGCTCCGTCCTTAGTAGTATAGGTAACGATGTCGTCCTGTATTGAGAGCTTCTCCAATGATAGGGGAGCTCGTTCGATGTAGCGAGCGACGAACTGCTCGCTTTCTTTGTCGTGGAAGGGGTCCCCTAGCCAGACGCCGAAGCCGGTGTGATCCTGAGATAGAATCTGTGCTACGTCATCGTCAGAGATAAGCTCCAGCTTGTGGAGCTGAGAGAGGACTCGTTCAGCGAAGGCTTGCTCGATTGCGTTAAGGTCTACCTCAGCGAACCTTGTGAAGACGCCGTCCCTCTAGTATCCATCAGCGAGGAGTCCGTGGAGATGCGGGTGATGGTTCAGTGCCTCACCGGCAGTCTGCACGGTGAAGATAGCGGCTAGTTCGCGCTCATCGATACCGAGCACCTGAGAGAGCGCCCCCCAGGCGGCACGAAAGAGGATGGTGTACTAAGACGATGACAAGGTAAAAGACTGAGACTAAGATTTTCGTAGTACACTCACATGCCCCAGCTTCAAAACATCACCTTCCACTTCCCTGCAAATAATCACCGCCAAACTCAAGCTTTTAACTATTTGGCTTATCTCCTGACGGCATCTCCAACGACCGTTGCATCAGAGACAGGAGTTGAGCTCGGCATCGAGCCTTCGCTCCACACACTACCAAGAATTTCGTTTAAACCGAGTATGGAGGTAACACCACAGGTTACTTTCGATAAGTTGCACACCGTCATCCTCAACAAAACTCCGGAGCAGATAAAGGCCGGCAGAAAGGAACTCTCACTTGAAGAGATAAATCTAAAATTCGCTCAGCACATAACTTCCGTCGATCACGTTGGTATTAATGTGCAAAAGATCACGGAAGAGGCGAACGACCGGGATGCCCTTCTCTATTACCTCGGTTCTACAGCACACACCTATGGCTATCCAACAGGTGAGCCTTGGTACTTCCTCTTCCCATCAACCAAGAACGAATACAAAGGTGCCATAACTGACTTCTCGCGTGCTCGAAATCCAAAGTTTGAACTTGTGCTTGATGCTGAGTACCCCGGAACTCTTCTTCAATTTGATTTTGCTACCAATCTGTCACGCGCTGAAGTTGAAGCTCTTCTTCCAGCTCCTTATGGGATTGGCCTTCCTGGGTTAAGCGAATACTTCCGCTCCGTCTATGCAACCAATCCTTGGAACGGCTTAGAAATTCGCTTCGACTTTAGATACAAGACGGAAGCAGTCAATGACTGGAGCACGGGAAAGTGGCTTATCACTGAAGGAAAGAGAGTTAAGTAATTCAGTCTAGTGCGCCGGAGCCACACGGGTCCTTCGGCAAACCGCCGCCTACGGACTACCTCTGCGTAATGGGGTAATTTTAGCATCTTTCTTCGATGAACTCGGTTCTGTATACTACGCAGACTTATTTTTTCGTTCTGTCTATTTCACGGTCTTCTTTTAAGGATAGGACGATCGATCACTTTTTTATAAGTAGCTGAACAGTAGTAGTGTGCCGATACTTGTTCCGCCGAGATGGATCAATCGAGGGTAGAAATGAGTGGACTGCATCTCCATGTGGGGTTTTCACGGTCCAAGGGGAGC
>JBIKWG010000219.1:0-5174 GCA_044356425.1 Bdellovibrionota bacterium
GTCCAGCCATCTGTACTGTTTGCGTTTAAAATTAGCTCTTTAATCGGCTGTGCCTGTGGGCTTAGTGAGCAGCACAGCTTTCTTGTTGTTTTCAGCGATAGCTCCTTAAGAGTGGCCTCTAGAGAGAGAAAAACTCGCACTTCAGGGGGTGCGTGTTGTCTGCTCTGTTGGGCCGCTGCAAGTGCGACTTTTGTGAGCCGCGTTTGTTTGTTAGCAGCCTCGGCCAGATCTTTGACTCTTACGACGCTGCGAGTGGCTTGCCAGAAAGCAATCTGAGAGCACCCTAGCTCTGTTGCCCAGTCGCAGATAAGCTCGTTCTTTTGCCCCTTGCAGAGGGCAATAAGGAGGATGGTGCTAGCGGCAGAGGTGGTGTGTTCTGTGGTTTCGCCTGGGCTAAAAGACACCTGGGGTTGTAGTGTTGAGATGGTGGCTATGCAGGTAAACCCATCTTTTGGATCGGCTAACTCGATGCGCGCTCCGATTCTTAACCGCAGCACGTCGCGCAGGTAGTGGCTTTCGTGCTCTGGGAGCGTGGGATTCGGTGTTGAAATAAGAAGGGCACGCAGGCCTTCGACAAAAAGCCGAGGGCCTTTGTGCCCACGAGTCAACATAATCAGACCCTTTGAAAGGACCGCGTGCTCCAGAGGAATGCGCGGTCAACCGCCTTATTTCTTGCGAAGGCCAAGCTTCTCAAGGCGCTGAGCGAGGTAAGGAATTTTATCGTACCCTACGATGCGCTCGCCATCTTCAAAAACAAAAGTTGGAGTGTCAAACACGCCGAGTTTGCGACCGCGCTTGTAGATTCCCTTTACGCGCTCGCGAGTATCCGACGACGATACTTTGCTCAGAAAATCGCCAAGGTCGATGTCAAGGTCGTCGCAGAGCTCGTTCATGAAGGCATCTTCGTTTGGATTCTCACCGGCACCCCACCACTTGTCGAATACCTTGATGTTGTACTCAAGCAGCACGCCCATGTCGTTTGCAATCAGTGCGCCGCGTGTTAGTCGGCCGGGATCGAACTCAGATTCTGGCCACCCTTCAGGGTAGGTAAGTGCTAGGCCGCGATCGGCAGCGATTCGGCGAGTATCTTCGAAGAGGTAGGAAAGCTTGTCAGGTAACACCCCTTGTTGAGGGAGTGGCTGTCCAGATGCCTTAGCAGAGAAGGGCTGCCAGAGCAGCTCCACATTGTACTTATCCTGGATCTCGTAAATTGGATCCATCGAAAGGTACGAATAGGGACTCTGAAAAGAATAGAAGACCTCAACTTTTGCCGTCATATATAAACACTTCACTTAAAATAGTCTCGTGTGGCGCTTACCGCACCTTTAAGCGACTCATAGAGCTTTGAACTCAAAGAGTGCTGAAGGTCGAGCTGCGCCTAGCCACAATCTGTTTCTATTTGAGCGTGCTGCGCACGCTAATAGCCTCGTGGGATATCACCAGAGGCTGACCGGACGCGTATTTAAGCAGAAGAGAAGATAGCTTGCCGATTTGTGCGCGCTACCCTCCCTTGAGGCGCGTCAACACGGCTGGCAGCCTTAAGATTGGTGTGAACCAACGAAACTCCGTCAAAGGTAGACGCAAATGCACCCGTTTGCAAGGAGTTCCTCTTCGGAACAGTAGATAAAAACGGGGTGAAAGGTAGGTCTTGTGCGTCGGAGGGGGTTTGACCTTGCCGGTGCTGCGTTTAGGCGATTCAGCGGGTGGTGGGATGCGGTAGAATTGCGTATTATTCGGCCGATTTGTTGGGTCTGGTATGAATATCTCTGCGCTAGAAGCACTAAAAGAAACCTCTGGTCGCCCACTTCTCTGCCTCGAAGTTAATCCTCCTCGAGGTGTTGACGTGGAGGGTGTGCTATCACGGTTTGCCTCCTTAAAGGGGGTCGACCTGGTGAATATCACCGATAGTGCACTGGCAAAGATGCGTTGCTCTGGGCTCGTATTTGCAGCCCTCTTCAAGCAGCGTTTCGGTATAGAGCCGCTCGTCAATCTTTCGTGCAGAGACCGTAATGTTATTGGCATGCAGTCTGAGCTCTTGGGGGCATGGAGCATGGGCGTGCGATCAGTAGTTGCACTTACGGGAGACGCTGTAACAGTTGGTGACTTGCCAGATGCCAAAGGAGTTTTTGAGGTAAATTCGATCGGGTTGCTAAAGATTATTGCAGCCCTGAACGGTGGCAAGGATCTCTCTGGATTTGAACTAAAGGGGGCACCACAGTTTCTTCCTGGGGTAGTCGTTAATCCGAACGTAAAAAATCATAACGCCGAGTTAAAACGCCTGGCTAAGAAGAAGGAGTCGGGAGCCGTATATGCGCTGAGTCAGCCAGTTTTCGATGCTGAGCAGGCAGTTGAGTTCTTCAAGGCGGCAGCGGATATCGGGGTCAATCTATTTGTTGGGCTTTTACCCTTTAAGTCGGTGCGGTCTTTTGAGATGATCGCAAATGTACCAGGCATCAAAACCCCAGACAGTGCGGTGGCCCGTATTCGAAAGTTGGAAGAGGCCGCTGTGGCCGAAGAGTCCTTTCAAATCGCCTTGGAGGTTGCTCAAGCAACTCGGCCTTTTGTGCGCGGGTTTCATGTAGTTAGCGGCGGGTCTCCGCTACTTGCCATACAGCTGTGCAACCGATTAGTCTCGTGGCTTGATTCAATATAGGGCAAAGAGGTTTTTATGAAGCGCAAAGAACAGATGACGCTCCTCGAGCGAATTTACGTCGTTGAGATCGCTAAGGGATTGCGAATCACCTTCGGTAAGCTGTTCGTAAACTTATGGGGGCACATGCTTAGGGCTATTACCCGCAATGCTGCAGTCGAAGCAGGGGTTGCAATCCAGTACCCAAACGCGCGGCGTGCGTATCCAGCCCGATATCGCGGTCGTCATCGACTGACGTTGTATCCTAATGGCGATGTTAAGTGCACCTCGTGCTTCCTATGCGCGACTGCATGTCCTGCGCGCTGCATATACATAGAAGCGTGTGAACATGACGATCCGCAGGTAGAAAAATTCCCTCAACGGTATGAGATTGACACCCTGCTGTGTATTTACTGCGGTTACTGCGTGGAGGCGTGTCCGGTTGATGCGATTCGTATGGATACTGGGCTGCACCCAGAGGTGTATCCAGCCGATCCTCGTCTCTTCATCGAAGATAAAGAGACGCTGATGAACCGTTCCCGCGTCCTTGAAGATATGGGTGCCGAAAAGCTCTATGAGATGCATATGAAAAAGATGCAGCAGTTAGAGAAGGTAGTAGTGTAGGCTGGTGCAGAGAACGTTTTCAAAAGTTACTTTTCTTATAGTCGCGCTTGCCGCTGCGATGTTTTCTTGTGGCTCTGCCTCTGTAGCATTTGCCGAACCGCAGGCTATTGAACTGCCAGCAGGCGTTGGGCCACTTCCTTTGTTAAGCTCTTCGACCAGCACTGGAGCCATCGTTGCTAGCGATTCGGTTCGGTCCTATCGCACGATTCTACCTGAACCGCTCTTTGACCTTGTACAGTCTGGCGAGTGGAGCTTTGAAGCCGCAAAGCTGCCGCCAGCAGCGCAGGATTACGGCGCTGCATCAGCCGCTGCTGCTTCTGTCAGAGTGGCTTCTTCGGGTGAATTAAGCCCTATTCCGGGCAAAATTACGGGACCACTTTTTTTAGCAGATGCAGGGGTGTTGGGTGACGGTGAGAATTTTTCAACCCGTGCCTACAAAGTTTTGTGGAATGTAGCAACGCTATTGTGGAGTTCTCCGTATAGCAATTCAGAACTCTCTCTCTCGGTTTTTCGAGAGTCTATCGCTGGCGGGCGCAGGGTGCATTGGTCTGTGCAGCGGGTATATCCTGGACATTTTGATACTCATCCCGGAACCCTTGCACCGCTTTTTCGCGAGAAGATATCGGGTGTCTTGCCGACAGTACTTGACGGTCTTCACTGGCTCACTATTCGATCGCTTGGGGAAGTTGACGATTACGTGTGGGTGGCCTCGCCAATAACGGGCCACGTTCGACGGATGTCGGCAACAAATCGCTCTGATCAGATATTTGCCGGTGCATTTTCGCCGGATGATCTCTTTGTGTGGTCTGGCAAGGTAGAGCGGGTAAAGCCGACGGCTATGACTCGTCAGACTTTACTGGTGCCTTTCGCTAGGCGTGCACTTATTGAGGTGGCAGCAGAGGCAAAGGATAGCTCAGCAGGGCGGTGTCAGAAGCATACAGCGGAGGCTTCAGCGGTTGTAGAGCTTAACGAGTCGTCACGTCGATTTCGTGATGTTGCTGCCTATGTGCCCACGAATGTCGTGATGTCACCACGCAGGGTAGTGCGAGTTGATTTTGCTTCCCATGATCCGTTTTCGCGTGATGTGACTACCAGTCTCTTTGTTGATGAAGAGACCAACGTGCCGGTATACAAAATTGTCTTCGGCAGAGATGGTCGCATGAGTCAATTCGTAGTTGGCGTGGTGGGAAGGGTGGTAACAGGGCAAAAAGCTCAGCCGTTACCGGTAGCCCAGGTTATCCTGCATGCGCCTAAAAAAGATCGTGCCGTGATTGTTATGGATGCAGTTACCGTATGCCGAGACTTTCCTGCAAATATCTCATTTGCGACATTTGATCCGGGTCAGCTAGTTCCAAAGCAAGAAGGTGCCAAGGTTAACGTTCGTCCAGCAGAGAAATCGAATCAGACAGCATCCGAATCACCACCCCCCGATAGTGACGATTAATAGCCGATCTACTGCTGTAGAAAACGCCACCAGTGCTACTCCGATAACCAGAGGTAAGAGTTTCTGCCGATGCTACGGTTATTTTACACGCCGAAGGTGACAGGGATTCGGACGTGGCCGTGATTGATGTGGCTGCTCGCGTCGCTGTGGATGTCCAGCGGCTCTAGAATTTTTCTCTGAAAGAACAATATCAACGATCTCTTCCGGTGCTGCATCAGCCCACACAAAGTCTTCACCAGTCATTGATGAGGCTCCCCAAATAGCTTCCCACGGAAGCACGCAGGTTCGATACTGCTGCCCAAAAAGCAACTCTGCTGTAACTTTCTCGTCGTCAGTCGTTAGGTCGCCCTTAAAATACCTGCTCAGCCGAAGGGTAACAGTGCGGTTGTCGAGTAGGTGTTCAGGAATAACGACCCCTTTACGCTGAGGATTGATATGCACAAGAACCTGCTCGTCGTTAAGCAGTCGCTCAACAGT
>JBIKWG010000220.1:0-5136 GCA_044356425.1 Bdellovibrionota bacterium
ACGACGAACTCCAGAGCTATGCGGTAGACATCTAATTTTTCATAATTAAGCATACTACGAGATATCGATCGCCGGGGCGGAAAGTTGCTAGATCGGGTACGTTCACGTTCACGTTTATGAGCACGTTCACGCGAAAATACGTGATTTATCACTCAAAACAATGGGGTATGACCCATCAGCAGTCATCGGCACCCACTCGATTCCACGATGAGCCTCTTAATCGATGCGAGAGTGCGGCGCGCATGCATTTTGAGCGCCGTGACCACCGCTACGAGTTCATAAACCTAACAACCGGCGCTATCCCTAAAAAACACAATCCCCAAAAACATAGTCAATAAGGGGCTTCGCAGAGCGATTAAGCTCTCTCGGTATGCACTGCAATTAGTCGCCGTAAGTATGCCCTATAACTAGGCAGACTTGTGAACATTTGCTTAAGGCCCAAGCAGGCGGCAAAATATCGGAAGGAAAGAGCAAAGAGCGTGCTCTGGCGAGAAAAGGCTTCCCTGCGATGTTGCGTCGAGCAGAGTAGGGCCGGCAGTGAGTTTTAGATGATCAGGCAAGAGCGAGCATCGAATGTGCCGTCAGAGCCGCCTCAGGCTGGGCCTTTGTCGATTGCAACTGAGGCGTCCGCCATGCGCGAGCGGTGGAAGGCTCTCAATACGCAGATGCACGAGCGGAATCGCAAAAAAAACGCTGCAGATGACATTATTCGTCAGTACGACCAATCTAGAACAGAGAGCCCAGCCTTAAAAAAGATCAAGCAGCGAGTTGAGCGCCTCTTTAGGCACGATGCTACAATTTGTGACCCTCGTTCAGGAAAACTCAAAATAGAGTTCGATGCTCTGGTTGCGGAGATTCCTTCGCTAAAGCTGTCATCCCCGCAAAAAAAAGAGTTGGTTGACATCTTAGGCGAGCTCTCAGCAGAACAGAAAAAACCGCAGACAATCGATGTTGAACTGGCTGGCCGACTGAGTCAGTATCAGCGGTTTTTTAAGATGGTTGGTGATGTCGGCGAGCGACACATAGTCGCAGGCAAGACTGCGCGTGAATTGATTGATGCTGACAAGCTTATAAGTCGTCTTCTTCACGAAGCCACCCCCGAGTCTCTCGCTCAAGCAGAAGCACAGATGAGGCAATTGGCTGAGAAGTATCTTGGTGGCACCAGTCAGATTGAGGAAGAAGCTGGTGCTAATCTGCTGCAGAGCGGCTGTTTACCAAACAGAGGAGCTGTTGTCGCAAATCTACGAAGTGTTTCACCGTGGCTCAATGCGACCAGAGAGGGGATTTCGCCACCACTTGATGGTATACTTGGGGGCCTCTTTGGTAATGGGGCGGGCGAAGACGTCTACCGGGTCTGCCCGATGCCGTCTGACCCGATCGCACTCTTGCTAATTAGGAAGGCTCTCTTGCAAGCAGCGCAAGAGCTTCGGTTGCCTTCTCCCTATGAGCTTTACATAGATAATGAGAAAATTAGTCCCCGCTCTTTGGCGCACGCGCTTTTCCGTAAACTTCAAGAGCCGGACGCCTCGCGCCAAGCTACAGTAGAAGCTGCTATTGAGCTATACCTTGAAGGGTCATATCACGCCCTTGGAAGAGCAGCCTATCGTCTTACAACTCCGGGAAGTCTTGCCTTAAGCAATCCATTCCTCGCTGCACGAACAGCCGGCCGATATGCTCATGCCCAGGTGCTGCTTGAACTACTCTCTTCTGCCTGCCCACACGAGAGAGCGACTACTAAAGCCCTATTTGAAACAGGGACGATTGCACACTTTTCACTGTGGGCCCGCGGCACACCTCCACACTTTGTAAAAGAATTTATCCGAGAGGTTAATGCTGAATTGTGGGGAGGTGTCGAGGGTGAGGCTAAGCCTGTTGGCACGGCACAATACCTAGAGCATCTGTTGCGCCATCTTATGGCGGGAATTCATGAGACGTTCCCATTGCTTGCTCGCGCAGATCTGTGGGGCGCGCTTCGTGAGCGAAAATATGGAGCGTTTGTAATCTATGCGATAGAGCGGGGAATACTTAATGCGACAAAATGGATAGAGGTCTGCAAGCGAGTTGCACGTGGACACAGTATTGATGACGAATCAAGTTGGTACACATTTGCGTCTTTGAAGAGAGCTGTGCCGCCATTTTACTCTCGGCTGGCTCGTGAAGAGGTTTCGCGATACCGGGTTGCTTGGGACGCTCCTAACACCCATTTTGCTGAACGGATGCTCCTGCAACCCGATCTTGCAGCAGTGGTGCAAACTGCGCTGCAATTAAACGAACGAAAAAGCGCTGCCGCATCTGAAGGAGCTACACAGGCAGAGATTCGGGCGTTATTTCCAAGAGACTTTTTTGAGCAGCTGGATGTGTTGGCTACCCAGCTAGGTAAGATGCCGGGTAGCACCGAGATACCAAGGGAGTATTTTGAGACGATTGCTCCCCAGACAATAGACGATGCGGTTGCATTCTATGACCTCATGCGGTGTTTGCAGAGCGCTCATATGTTGCTGCGCAAAGATGATCTGATAGGGGCACTGAAGGCTCTTAAGGAGAGTCTATTTCGAGACGCCGATCAGCCGCGCTACAAGATCGTCTCGTATGCCACAGACCTTATTAAAGCGACCCTTGGCGCTGATTACAACTCGGCGATAGACCAGATATACGAAAGCCGTCCCGGTCCGGCTTGGATTATACCCGATAATTTACGAGAAGCGGGGCTACTATATCGGCGGCATGAGGGTTCGAAGCTTGAGCCTGACACGATCTTTAATCAATACGCGCACCACTGCGTTAACCCAGCTCAAAGTAATGCCACAGATATCGATTCAACAATGCCTTTCCCCGGGGCGATTCTTAACCATCCACGGACCCTGGCGACTTTTGTATACTGGGCGGTGGTTCATGCAAGTAGCTCTAAGATAGTAAGTGGGCGTTCTGAGCGGCAGCAGGATGTGCGAAGCGGCTGGGATGGCAGCGGTCGCTTTTTAGCGTCCCTGCAGCGCCTTTCGCAGAGGGCTAAGCTGCAGGGGTCGCGGGGCGCAGCGCCGGAAGGGGCGAGCGTCAGAACTGTTGACCAGCAGGATCCCATGGAAACGCAATGGAGAGAGTTCTTTCAGTCTCTAGAGAAGCTGTCGGCTGTAGCACCCGTCGCAGCTGAGCTTCAGGCAAAGACCAGCGGCGGAGTGCTGACTTATAGAGAGCTTGAGACTATCTCAAAGTTTTTCAGGGATATTACATCGATGCCCTGCTCGGCTACATTTCTATTTCTGCACTTCCGAGTAGCGCACTTGGGCCTTGAGTACGCGGAGCAGTTTCCAGTGCAGAGATACTTCCAGCTGTCGGTAGCTTCTACAAGTGTAGTATTTGAGCGACACGATCTGCGCTTTAAGGGTGTTAGGCAGTACAAAAAGCATTTGCAGCAGCGAAGCTCTGAAATCGTCTGCAATCCAGAGTCGTTTAGACCACTGAATGAGTGTGATGTAGAGCTGTTTGCGCTTGCTTGTAGGCTGTATCGAAATGGGGCGCCTTCGGAGGATGTGTATTGCAAAGCTATCGAGGCTCTTTTACCAGAGTGGCGTCCAGCTCTCGACGGAGAACCGTTCGGCAATAGAGCCGCTGACCAGCAAGCGTCAATATTTGAGAAGATTATTCGCGATCAGAGCTACCGTTCGCAGTGTAAACAGGTAGCGCGTGTAGCCACGCAGGTAAGCGACGATTTTCGCAAGCGCCTGCGCGAGATGCAGTATAATAACGACCCGATTCTAGCTCGCTTTCAGGAAGCCCGAGCGACTCTCCTGCAGGTGTCGCAGCGCGGTGTTAACGCAGTTTTAACAGAGCTGGAAATACGCTATGGGCAGCACGATAGCTTTGCAGAAGTCTTAGGCGAAACTGATGTTGGACTTCATCGACGGGCGCTGTCGCTGGTAGAGCGATTGGGTAATTCGGCTGAGCTATCTGTAAAAGATGCAGAGCGAATTTTTTATCTTTATATCTTCCGCGATGCCGATAGGCATCGAAGCCTCGCGTACAACCTAGAGGTTGAAGGTGAGGTAGAGAAGTGGGTAGACCTGCTCGAGCTGCTCTCTGAGGGGGTGAATGATAGATTCTGGAGCGACCTTGTAAGCGCTGCGCAGGGGCCAACTCGTGACTTGCTGAGGCACGTGTCAGATACCGCATACCTTGAGCGGGAGCTTTTGCCGCTTGTCTGTCAGTCGCGTGGACAGCCGCCGTCTAAAACGGTGAGCGTGCAGTTCTCGATAACGCGAGGGGCTGCTAGTCGTGTGATTGGAGCAATCTGTGATACGTGTGCCGCTGAAACCCTTGACCAGCATCCGAACAAAGCGTTTGTGACGTTCTCGGTGCCTCCTTCTAAGGCAGATGATGTTGTTATAAATACATTTATGGGCGGAGCGATACTTATCTTAACCACGACCCAATCGGGTGAAGCTGCGTTAGTAGTGCGCGGACTTAATCCTCAGATGCGACTGCTGAAAAAAGTCGAGGTGGAGGCATTGTATGATGGATTTATAGAGGTAGTTGCCGAAGCCGTTGCTAGGCCACTTGGAGTAAGGCAAATTCTGGCGCCTTACGACGTTGTTTCTGGAAATGCCTTTACCAATAGACCCCTGGTGCACCTCGCCTTTAAGCACAAACATCGGCAATCAAGGCAAGTGGTCCAGTTGGCTGAAGATCACAACACCACCTATAATGAGCGTGATGTTAGTCGGCGCTGCATACAGATCTGGGCAGACCCGGATGAGGCCTCGGAAAAGTGTAACTGAATGTCGGCCATGCGTTTGCAGGCAGCTATGGGTGACGGATAGTAGGGATCTATGAGGGCCTGAGGCTCATCTTGTAGTAATCAAACTTAGTTGTGGCGCGCCTGTTTAAAAATAGGCCAAGGTTCCCGAAAAACGAATTACTTAGGCGCCGTGGATGTGATAGTTATGCTGTTGGCCTGTTGTAACGTTTCGCTGATTGTAAAGGATCTCTATGTCGCACATCCTAAAAAGCCTCCCATCTGGTGAGAAGGTCGGAATTGCATTTTCGGGAGGATTAGACACGAGCGTAGCAGTTGCCTGGATGCGCGAAAAAGGGGCTGTGCCTTACGCTTATACCGCAAACCTTGCACAGCCAGATGAGACC
>JBIKWG010000221.1:0-5103 GCA_044356425.1 Bdellovibrionota bacterium
ATACGTGGCATAATACTGGATGTTGATGGAACCCTTGTGCGGCTTGCACGCCCTATTGGTGAAACGTATTGCTCAATCCTCAATAGCTACGGCATCTCAAGCAGCATTGATACCGTAACAGCAGCAGTGAGAGTGGTGTGGAAGGAG
This sequence comes from Bdellovibrionota bacterium, assembly GCA_044356425.1. Lineage (GTDB taxonomy): Bacteria > Bdellovibrionota_C > UBA2361 > UBA2361 > OMII01 > OMII01. Next base: position 148 of record JBIKWG010000221.1, read on the forward strand.
TTTGAAGATTGCTACCTCAATACTGCTGGAAAGCATATTACTGACCACTACCGTGAAGAGACGATCTGGATAGATTTCATCAAAGCCGTGCTCGCGCGAGCACAGGTTAGGTTTGAGCCGACTGTGGCCTCGATTGTTATTGACGATATTTACCAGGCATTCAGTCGCGCCGAGTCACGGCAAATATCGCCAGGCGTCGAGCGATTTTTAACATTAATGAACGAGCACGATATTCCAGTTGTAGCAGCAACAAATAACGATCGGCGCACAGTCCAGGTTCTTGCAGAGCTGGGGCTTAGTGGGCACCTTTCGGGAATTTATGTGTGTGGTGAGCTTGGATGGAAAAAGCCCTCGCCACGATTTTTTGGTGAGCTTGAGAAGGTTCTGGATATCCCAGCTGCTGAGCTGTTGCACGTCGGCAACGATTGGGTTTTGGACGTTGAGGCAGCACGTGCTTCTGGGATGCAAGCCCTGTATTTCGGTGAGGCTCAGCGAGTGCACAAAGCTGACAGGGTTGGGTCATTTGATGAACTTTCTGCGCGCTTGCAGAGCAGCGAGATGGGTCAATTATCCTAATAGACTCAGCACCAGTGATGCGCTCTGATTTGCTTGAGCAAGCAGCGACGCTTGAGTCTGTTGAATAATCTGTAGCCGTAAGAGGTCCGCGGCATCTTGGGCAACATCAGAGTCGCGTTGATTTGATTCAGCAGCTAGCAGCTGCTCGCGCGTCACCGTGATGTAGTTGACCGCAGATTGTAAGCGCCCCTGATTTCCAGCAACTGAGCCGCGTAAAATCGTAACAGAATTAACAGCATTGCTAATAGCGGTGTAGGCGTTGCGAGAGGCGGTCACGGCCAGATCTGTGCTTGTTCCTGAAAGGCTGTAGCTAAGCGATGGGCCGCTACCAAGGCCTAAGTTCGTCAGAGCAGCGGCGATGCCTACCAGGCTTATTCGAGATGAAGCTGCGTTGTCAAAGCCAACCTGGATGGTTGGCGCCTGGCCGCTCAGTACACCGACAGAGTTAAATGAAGATGTTTGTACGACACGGTCAATCTCCGATCCTAATGCCGCCCACTCAACTTGGGCTGCAGAACGGGTGGTGGATGTCATGCTTGAGTTTGTGCCTTGAGCGGCAAGCTCGCTCATCCGGCCGAGTAGATTCGTTATCTCTTGTAGTCCGGTATCGGCAACTGATGTAAAGCTGATAGCATCGTTGGCATTTCGACTGGCAGCACCGAGCATGCGAGCTTGGCTGCGAAGTGAGTCTGCTAAAGCCCGACCACCAGAGTCGGCTGACGTACCGCTGAGACGAGAGCCAGATGCGGCACGCTCTATCGATACCGTGAGTTCGTCACTGGTACGGCGCATGGCATTTGCGACTTTGAGCGAGAGTATATTAGCGCCCAGTGTTAGAGACATCGTGTCGTTACCTTAAATCCGCACCACATTCCTCGCGTGCTTCATCCCCTCGCTTCTGATAGACGGCTCTTCGTCGATTATTTTTAGATTTTGGCGCGTTTTAGAAATAAAAAGATGTTTCGTCGCGCTCGTAAGCCGCCTAAGTCTGCGTCGACAATAGAGGCATATGTCTCTAGGTTGGCCAAGGCGCAAGCAGCTCCATCTCGCAGAGATTTCCGACTGATGGCATGGATTGTTATGGTCGCCAGAGCCCGTGGCCCGCTTTCTGCGGAGTTTACCTCGTGCGCTTCGGTGTCCAGCTGAACTAAATAGCCATGCACCTTCATCGCGCAAGGCTATGCACAACCCTTAAGGACGCACCCAGACCCAAGGGTACAGCTAACCAGTAAGGGTTTCTCGGTGGTACGCTTGTCATGTTTGGCCGTCGGCTATGGTAACGGTAATAGTTTCTCGTAGCTCCAAAGTTCTTGGTCGCATTCATAGTAAAACTAGAGTGTTATCGGAGTTTCGGAAAAAATAGTACAGACAGAAGGCAACAGGATGAATCCAAATGCTACATCGAAGGCGTGTTGCTCCATAACAAGAGAGAACTTGCGGTTGTTGTCGCATAGGCGGGTTCTAGGAGGTTGCTACGTAACGTATGGTCGCACGAGATAGTTCAGATAACACCGAGGATACAATCGAGAGCTCCGAGTTTGCCTTTAGAAGTGGAAGCAACTTTGATGACATCATGCCTAAGACTGATGGCAGCGAGCTGGGCCTGATTAATCCCAACTTTCACTCGTCCTATGTACCAACAGAGGTCGGGTTTTCAAATGTTGGTACGCCTGAAGAGCTAGAGCTGAAACTGGCTGAAGTGGGATACCACTGCTTGCCTTTTTATGCTGTGCAGCTCTCGTTGCTGCTTAATACCAGCCTCAATAGCATTAAGTGTATTCTGCTTGAAGGACCATCTGGCTGTGGAAAAAGTTTCTTTGCAAAGTCACTAGCAAAGATTACGGGCGCTGAGCTGATGTGCTTATCGTGTTACAAAGGGATGAATCTGCAACACCTGCTTGAGATTCCCTCGACCATGGGGATGGTTAATGCGATGGCTGGTAAGGGTGTCGAAAGCGTCGACGACCTGATGACACTCGGTGTCATTTCGCGTGCTTTTCAGGCATCGCAGACAAAGCCAGTAATTCTTCTGATTGATGAGGTTGATAAAGTAGACGTGGCAATCGACACGTTTTTTCTGGGTCCGATCCAGGATGCGCGTGTATGGCTCGAATCACGGCCTCCAATTGACGCACATCGTGATAACCTAATTATCATCTTTACGAAGAACTTTGAGCGCTCTATGAGCGAGGCGTTGCTGCGTCGCGTTCACCCCCTGCGCATGAAATACATGGATGCATCGCTTGAGAAGCGTGTGCTCGCCCCATACTGCTCACCGCAGCTTGCTGACAATCTCACTCGTGTCGCAACACTCATGCAATCATCGGATGGCAACTATCCGTTTGAGCGCCCACCTGCGCCAGAAGAGCTCTTAAAGGCGGGACACTATCTAAAACATCTGCTCTCGTGGGATCTAATAGATTTCGCTTTCGTCGGACGAAACCTCTTTTTTATGTTGGCTAAATCAGAGCACGATCGCACGATATTTGAACAGATGCTGCGATATCATCCAGATTTTGCCGATCCGCTCGTGCCTGATAACCGAAACGCTACAATGGAGCAGGTGCATGCTCGCCTTGGTCGGTGGTTGCTTGAGGGGCTGGTTGACGATCCTGATGCAAAGCGCCGAGGAAAAGCCTATAAACCAGAGAAGGTCGGACTTACTAAATTTGGTGACCCTGAAGAGATGGCTCGACGACTTCAGGCGGTTGGCTATCAATGCGCCCGATTTACAGCAACACAGATGACCTTGTTGCTCACTACTCCAAGCGACCGAACTCGGGCTATTCTGCTTGAAGGTCCATCAGGATGTGGAAAGAGCTTTCTTGCAAAGTGTCTTGCAAAGATTACCGGTGCAGACCTCATGTGCTTAAGCTGCTACCACGGGATGAATACGCAGCACCTTATTGAGGTGCCATCGGCTATGGCGATTGCGTCTTCCATGGCGGGCCAAGAGATGGCGGCGAAAGAGAAGATTATGAATCTTGGGATTCTGTCGCGAGCCTTTTTAAAGTCGCAAAACCAGCCGGTAATTCTGCTGATTGATGAGCTTGATAAGGTTGATGGGCACATTGATACGTTCTTTCTCGGGCCGCTTCAAGATGCGCGAATTTGGCTTGAATCAAGGGCTCCAATTGATTGCAATATTGATAATCTGCTTATTATCTTCACAAAGAACTACAACCGAAGGCTTGATGATGCATTCTTGCGTCGTGTGCATCCACTAAAGATGTCATACATTGATTCCACGCTTGAGCGACGAGTTCTTTCGAAAGATTGCATGCCGCAACTCGTTGACAACCTGGTATGGGTGGCCGAAAGGATGCGTAATAGTGAGGGGTCGTATCAATTTGAGCGTCCGCCGGCACCGGAAGAGCTGCTGGCTATCGGGCGCTATATTCAGCGAATGTTAGAGTGGAATAATACCGATTTCGGTTGGATTGGTAAGAACGTATGGGCGATGGTTGCGAAATCAGAGCATGATCGCGCTGTGCTTGAGCATATGTTGCGTTTTCACCCAGACTTCCTTGATCCGCTGTATCTGGATGGTAAAAACGCCACAATCGATGTAATTAACGCTCGATTAGGCCGAATAATACTACAAAACATCGTGGATGACCCAGATCGTGACCGACGCGAGCGGGCGTGGTTAGAGATGGAATACTCATAGGCCCTAGAAAATAAGCAGAGAGCGGAATGGATAACCAGAGTGCTGGTACAAAGAAGATCGTGTTGAAACACAGATCTCTTGCAGGGCAGCAGCGCGCCGCAGACGTCGCTGAAGCTGGCCTGCAAAGTTCGAGTAACCCCGCATCTGTTGTCGAGCATAATCAGGATCAAATAGCAGAGCAGTCGGCAGTGGATACGTCGCTGCAGTACCAGGGTGAGATATTTGACCAGTTTTACAGGCCGCTGTCAGCGCTGGGCGGCAATGTCCGGTTAAGCGAGCTTGCCGCTGAGTCATTTGAGCCGCAGCAATCTTTCGGTGGCCGATCGGCAGCAGATCGTAGTGCGCGAGGTGCCCGTCAGCAGCAGGCGGCAGAGGCTCTCGCCGCGCAGGTATATCACTTGGCTCAAGTGCGGCGTGAGACCGACGTAGATGTCTACCTTAGTGCATTCAATGTCGTACTGGCGACCTATGGGTGCCATGATGCGAAGGCGATACTCGATCGGGCCAATGCCTTTTTTACTGAGCGGTATTATAACGAAATCAGAGACCGCGGAGAACGCCCGGAGATTTTTTATCAGATCGTTAAGCGAGTGGGAGCTGCCGCTTCCGATAGAATTAAACGAATTGTAGTAGGGCTTGATGTGCCCGATACAGCGGACGTGCTGTGGGACCTCTATCACGGACGATTTCCGAATCGATTAGCAATGATT
>JBIKWG010000031.1:0-17780 GCA_044356425.1 Bdellovibrionota bacterium
CCAGTTGTTTGAGCCGATTGAACCGTATACTACAGAAAGCGTAACCCTCTAAGACCACACCCCCTTATGACAAACATTCCGCTGCAAGATACCGCTGCTCTAAAAGAAGAAATACTTGCGTTCCAACGCTCATTCACCGCCCTAGAGAGCGAAGTTCATAAGGCCATTGTCGGCATGGAAGATGTTGTGCGAAGCACCCTCTCTGCCATATGCGCAAAAGGGCACGTTCTTCTTGAAGGAGCGCCAGGATTAGGTAAAACCCGACTTGTTAAAGCAATCTCTCAAGCTCTTGGGATCTCTTTTAAGCGCATCCAATTCACGCCCGACCTCATGCCTTCAGATGTTACCGGAACACAGGTGCTCACTGAGGATGCGGCTGGTGGAAGGCGCTTTGTTTTTAAACAAGGGCCGATTTTTGCAAATATCGTTCTTGCAGATGAGATAAACCGAGCAACCCCTAAGACACAATCTGCGCTCCTTGAAGCGATGGAAGAGCGTCAGGTTACCGTGCTCGATCAGACGTATCTTCTGCCAAAGCCATTTTTTGTGCTTGCAACACAAAATCCGATCGAACAAGAGGGGACCTATCCACTTCCAGAAGCACAGCTAGACCGATTTCTCATTAAGGTCATTGTGCCGCCGCCGACATCTGCGCAATTGAAAGAGATACTCTCGCGAACAACAGGCACAACGACCGATGACGTACGATCGGTTTTTGCTCCAGATGAAGCTGCGGCACAGATCGAAGCTATGCAGCACCTCGTGCGTCACGTTGTGGTGTCTGACCCCATGCAAGAAGTGATAGTAAGGCTCATATCGGCTCTAACACCTACGTCCCCCTTCGCTACACCAAAGGTAAAGAAGTATCTGCGCTTCGGACCAGGGCCGCGCGGTGCACAGTCTGTGGTGCTTGCAGCTAAAGTCGGAGCTCTCTTAGACGGTCGCATAAACCTTTCATTCGAAGACATCCGTGCCGTTATCACCCCTGCTCTTCGACACCGTCTGATCGTAAACTTTCAAGCTGAAGCAGATGGCATCCCTACCGACGACATTATTCAGGAGGTTCGTAACGCCAAATAGCGCGCTGTGGTCACCCCTCAGACTCGAACTAGTAGCCCTCTATCATGCAACTAACAGACGAAACACTCCGAATTCTTGATGCTCTCGCTCTTCGCACTCGACGTTCGTTCTTCGGAATTCGCCAAGGCGCTCATCGCTCGCAGCGGCGCGGTCACGGAGTTGAGTTCGCAGAATATCGAAAGTACGAAGTAGGGGACAACCCACGCGCAATCGACTGGGGGCTCTTTGCCCGCAGCGATAAGCTCTATATTAAGAGATACCTCGAAGAAGAGACCGTCTCGGTCATGGTGGTCGTTGATGCCTCACCATCTCTTACACACGCAGCACTGCGCGAAAAGTGGGATCTTGCGTGCTCACTAACGGCTTGTATTTCTTACGTTGCCCTTGCCCATCAAGACCCAGTGGCGATCTCTATCCTCGGCGAGGCGCATAGCCCTACATACTGGGGCGGCAAAGCCTTCGCATCGGTCCAACAGTTTTTAAACCAACAGAGCGAAAAGATCATCCGTAATTCAGAAGAGGCAAGTGCGGCTCCATCTCTCTCGCTTACCGAGGCAGCCCACAGAGCAGCAACTCGCGCGCGTTTTCCCGGAATCTGCGTCGTAATCTCAGATTTTTTGTACCCTATAGAGCAAGCAGCTCAAGTGCTAGGGGCATTTGCCGCAAGGAACATGGAGGTTCACGCGCTTCAAGTGCTTTCGGCTTCCGATCTCACACCATGTCCCAGTCTGGGCTCCGCCACGGTCATTGATAGCGAGACCGGCGAAACTGTGCCGCTCGCCCTTGATGAAGACGCGCGCGCCACCTATTCCGCACTGCTAGAGAAGCACGCCAACGACCTCCGATATCACTGCCACGGTCACCAGATTCAAATTACTCGCAGTGTCACAGGTGACGACTCCGCACAAGAAATAGCGATCGAAACCCTCGCACAAATGGGACTCTTTGTATGATCTCTCTTGGAAGCTCCACGTTGTCTACGCTAACTCCATGGGCGCTCGCTGCAATCCCTCTGGCAGCTACGCTGTTAGTTTACGCATACCGAAAGAAGGGCAGCTCCACAGCTCGAGTGGTCTCGTCGCTTTTTCTCTTAAAGAATCTGCCGCGCGCAACGCCCGGCAAGAAGCGTTTCATACCACCCCTACAGTTTTGGATCGAGCTGCTGCTTTTTATCGCTCTATCATCAGCCGCCGCATCGTTTCTGCTCTCTGAAACCGGGCGCCATATCGCAATCGTTATCGACTCGTCCTTGAGCATGGCAGCACAAGACGACAGCGGCATAAGCGCACTTGAGCGAGCTAAGGCGCGCGCTCTTAGTGACATTTCCCAAACCCTTCCTCCGGTTCGATTCACTATATTTTCATCACACTCTGAGCTGAAACCAAACACCGAGAGCGCCGTTTCAACAGTATCAGCCCTCACGGCGCTGCCGGGTGTTGCACAATCTTTTGCAGCCGATCGCCTCTCGGGCCACCTCGAATCGCTGTTGAACCGGGGCAGATACGATGCCGTATGGGGCTATACGGACCATACGATGCAGGGGGACAGTGTCAGCAGCAAAATTAGGGTGACTACTATCTCGCGTGACCGCGGAGAGACATTTAACTTCTGGCTCGCTGCTCTTTCAACCAAAATCAACCAGGGTCAGACCTTTCTTGAAGCAACAACTAATCTTTCTAGCGCTGTTGCAACTCGACTTACCCTGTCTGCCACATGTTACGGCCCGGCGGGAGTGCTCTCACTTCCCTCTGTGACATTTCTGCAATCACCCTCGTCTCCTGCTGTAACGACCCTTGGACCAGTTACTCAACCGGCGTGGTCACACTGCAACGTAACAGTAATGAGCCCTGATCAGCTCCCTTTTGACAGGCTGACCTTGGATAATAGCGGCTGGATCACGCGCGGGTCTGCGGCAACCGAGATAGAACTCGTGAGCGACCTAACTGCCCAACAGCTAGGCATAGCTCAGCTGAGAAACTTCTCATTTACCACGAGCACTGCACCCCAACCGTCTGCTGCCGCTCTTTATCATAGAAAGCTACCTCCGGTATCATCTGAGCAAAAGCTCGGCGCACCTGCGCTGATCGTATTCCCGCCTCCTGGGAAGCTACCGTGGGGCGGCACCGCTGAAGAGGTCTCAGCAGGAAAACCTCTTGAAGTGTCGCGCTGGGATACAAGCCACCAGCTTTTAAAATATGTAAAGCCCACACTCTTGCAGATACCATCCGCTAAAATTATAAGGTGCCCGGAATCATCGTCGCCCATTCTGTTCTCTGCGGCAGGACCGCTCGTGTGTGCTGGAGAACGAAATGGCAATCGTTATGTCATAGTTGGATTTGAACTTTTTCCGTTTGACGGCAAGAGCAATCCAACACTGAGCATCTTTACACTCAATCTTCTCTCGTGGCTCTTTATACCGGCGGAACTTACCTCGCTCAGCAAACAGCCTGGTACAATCACTCTTCCAACAGACACCACATCTGCGCGGTATATCGCTCCGACCGCGGCACCCCTGCAGATTTCCGAGGCACAAACAGTCGAGGCGCAGAGACCTGGAGTTCTTGCTATCACTCGCGGCCAGATGCAGGAGCTTTTTGCGATCAACGTATTCTCTGAGGACGAGTCCATGCTCTCGCGCACGAGAGCACTGACGCTGCCAGCAGAGAGAGCTGGCGTAACCCAAGAGACAGAAGTAAAACCACTTGATCTGTCGCCATGGCTTGCGTTGATTGCACTATTGATCGCATCAGCTGACATTATTCGACGAATACTTCGTAAACAGAGGTGGGCAAGCTAATGGTCTTCTCGTCTCCTGTAGTCCTGTGGGCGATTCCTCTATTTGCGGCGCTGCTGGCGACAAGCCTCGCTATGTCGAAAAACTACTCGTCTCGGGCACTGCTTCTCGCGTTGCTTCGCCTCGCGATGCTATCAAGCATCATCATATCTCTTGCGAATCCGCAGACGACTTCTGAGCGCAGCACAGATGAACTTCCTGTGCTTGTTGATATCTCAACCAGTATGACGCCAGAGCAAGGAGAAAAGCTTCTTACGACGGCCCTTGATCTAGCGCGCAGCCTTAATGTCACTACCCGCCTCGTGCCCTTCGGCGCAGCAGCTCTTACTGTCCCCAACACCTCAAGCTACACGACCCTGCGCTCGACATGGCAAAAACTCGACACCGGAAGTTCAAACATCCAGCAGGCTCTTTCGTATGAGGCAACGCGCGGCACCAGATCCGCGCTGCTTCTATCGGATGGCTACGAAACCGCCGGCAATGCGCTGCGAGCACATGCTGATTTCGCTGGTCTACGAGTGTTTCCATTAACCGAGCGTGGCCCCGAAGAGACACAAGAAGTGGCGATATCTCAGCTCTATGCCCCTCTAACGGCAAAGGCGCAGTCGAGTGTAGATGTTAAAGTCACACTCACTAATGCGCTTCGGTCTGCTGCATCAGGGCAGCTTGTGATCATGCATGGCGAGAAGCAGATCCTTTCTCGCGCCGTGACCATCGATCCGACCCGCGACTCAACTTTTACAACAGAGAGCGATCCAACTACTGAAGGAATCACCCCTATTGTGGCTACTTTTTCTTGGCGAGACCAGCGCGGTGAGCACTCGACTACCCGCTCAACGTGGCTTGCGGGAGAGATGCGCGATAAGGTTCTGCTACTCTCTGGCTCACCAGAGGACGCGCTATTACTCTCTCAAATGCTCGAAAATCAGCGCTATCAGTTAAAATCGCTGCTCGCTCCAGTCCCGAACGAAGAAATTAGTAAGCCTTCCGACTATCGTTCAATCATATTAAACAACGTACCCCATGCAGCGCTGCCTCCTCTGTTTGCAGATGCGCTGCCTGATTTTGTGCGCTCGGGTGGGGGGCTCATTATGGTTGGAGGCAACAAGAGCTTTGGCCTGGGCGGCTACATCGGCACGAGGGTAGAGTCTGTCTTGCCCGTTACGTTAGTGCCCCCCTACAAAGAGAAGAAGCGGCTCAATGTAGCTGTGCAGCTTGTTATCGACAAGTCACGCAGCATGGCAGCTGAAGAGCGGCTTGAGTTTGCTAAAGCTGCTGCGAAAGAGGTTGTAAAGTCTCTCCAAGATGACGACTACATCGGAGTCATCGGTTTTGATGAGGTGCCGTTTATTGCGCTACCGATGTCGTCGGTCGCACAGGTGCGCTTCTCTGCAGCAGAGCGGATCAGCCGTCTTTATCCGACTAACAAAACCAACCTGTATCCAGCCCTTGACGAAGCGAGGCGCGGACTGCAACGAGTAAATGCGGGACGAAAACACACCGTTATTCTAACCGACGGAAAGATCCCGGATGCCAGCTCTGAGTACGTAAGCCTCGTTCGTCAAATGCGAGTACTCGGAATTACCGCCTCAACTGTGCTCATAGGCTCTGATGCAGACGACGGCTTCCTTGCACAGCTTGCTGAATCCGGTGGCGGGTCGTTCTACAAGACCGATGACCCAAGCAATCTTCCGCGCATCTTCCTGGCAGATGTTAAAGTTGCCTCAGGAGAGCAGACACTCAAAGAAAACCCTGACCTACCAGTTGAACGAGGTCCAAGCGGGATACAGAGCACATCGATTGACTCGTTTCCAACTCTTCGTGGATTCGTAGAAACCCTTGCGCGCGATAGCGCTGCGACTGAATTAGTGATCAGCGAGAGCGATAAGACCTACCCCCTGCTTGCATCGATAAATGTCGGCAAAGGCCGCTCAGTCGCATTTACATCCGATGCTAATGGACGGTGGTCGTCTAATTGGGCAAGGTGGTCGCAGATGCAGCCCTTCTGGTCAGACCTCCTTGAGTCGTTGCATCCACAGAAAGCACAGACAGATACATCGATAAGCTTCGATGTGCGCTCATGGATCGAGGGCGGCGAACTCATCGTTGACCTCTCGCTCTTCGGCTCTGCACCACGGGGCCGCGTTAGCGCAGAGCTACGCACCCCGCGCGATCAAACACAGAGCATAGATCTTAAAGTTATTGCGCCCGGCCACTACCAAGCCCACGTCTCTCAGCCGATGGCAGGACGATACGAGGCGACATTCTTGGTTAACGATATCCAGCTTCCTAAAGTTGCCTGGTCGATCGACGGCGAGGCGTTCGGGGAGCGCCCGCACTACAAGCCAAACCAAGCTTTCCTTGAACGACTAGCTTCTCTTACTGGCGGCAAAATCGATCCAACAGCCTCTGATCTTGCAGGAATGCTTAAGACCACAACTGACACCAAGAGCTATGCACACCTTGCACTACTCACTGCGCTGCTGCTCTTCTTTGCTGAGATCTTAGTTCGTGAGATAAGGAGATAGAAAACGGGAAGCTGGTGCACAGTGGCGGCTCTCTTTCCGATAAGCTACCCGACCTCCGAACGAATGGCCTCTCCGAGCTCCTGCAACGCTTTTGGGCTAACTCGCAGCATCCCCTCCTGCGGTCTATCCAGATCGACCAACAGACTCAGCAAGATCGCAAACGAGGCCACCAACCCCAAGCTAGCGGGTGTCCGTGACGACCCAGAGAGCGCAGTCTGATAGCCAATCTCTCCCATGCCCAGCAGCGCTATCGCATACAATACGAGCCACACAATCGGCGGTATTCGCATCCGTAGCCCAACGTTGACTCTTTTCTCGTGCAGGTCAATCACCTCGTTTAAGGTTTGAATAAATAGGCCAACGCTGATTGAATTACGTGCCTGCTCATTAACCGTTAAAAGCGTGCTCCACAGGCTGCGATGCAACTCCTCTGATCGCTTAATGGCCTCCGCCAAAGCACCACTAGCTGGGGCTTTCAACCGCACATCCACATACTCGCGCAAAAGTGTGCGCGTCTCTGCTGCCTGCACCTCAGGCAGAAAGCTAGCTCGGAGGTACATCGTGCTAACTGCATTTACTTCATCAAGCATCGCCTGCTGTCGCGCCTCAAAGCGATTGACTGCGACACCATAAGTCATCGCAAGTATAAAGCCAACCAACGCCAGCGTAGCTGCGACAACAGAGCCGACTGGCGAATCCTTCTCTACCATAGAGCCTCTACGCCTCCACTCTGCCAGCCGAAAGCCGGTCTCCATTGCGAGCATGATGAGAACCATGCTGCCTATAAATACAGAACTAAGAGAGAGGTGATCGAGCAGGTGAGCAGGGGGCATAAGAGTAGCGCAGAAAAATATCTATCTTGCTCTAGCTCACATCACTGAGGTTTAATGCTGATGGAGCACAGGCTAGCTGACCCAACGCGTCCTGCTCAGAAGAAAAGGCTCATTCAGCCGGCGCTCATCACCCTGCACATTCCTGATAATCAAACTCATGCGCACCGCAAGCTTATAGCGTATTTCTCTTCTGTGTAGGCGCTCGCTTTCTCCAGAGCAGACGTGCCACCTTGCATTTTTAAGAGGCTCTAATATGTCAGCGGAGCATCTCTCTACTGCAGCGTGCGCCGGGTCGCTGAAGGGGTTGTGTTTGCTCTGGAGAGTGGCGGCACCCCACGGTGTCGAGCCCGTTACCTGTGTTGAACATTTTAAGAATAGGGGTGTCTCTCAGCCCGCAAGGCAAGCAAAAGCCGGTAAAGTGATCAAACGAAAACATGAAGTTAATTGAGCCTAAACCTAACGAAGTCAATCTCTCTCCAGTCGTTCCGCCGACGGGCTGCCCACTTGATGCTGGCCAACAGACGCTGCAACACAAATGTTTGAAGTTATCTATTCATTTCAAGCGCGTCCGACTCGGAGATCCCATACCCTTCGATGAACGCTGAGACTTCGGCGGTCGACCACCCCCAGGTCATCACATCTGATAAATCTTGATAGGGAGCCGGCATTGATCCGGCGGTGCCCCAGTCAATGACAAACACGGCACCATCAGCCGCTACCATTGCGTTTTTGGGAGCAAGGTTACCGTGGGAGAGGCGTGGCTGAACATTCCAATCGAGCATTTCTTCTAGCCCAGCACGTGCTGCAGCTTCTTGCTGCTCGGTAAGAATACGCTGCCTGCAAAAAAAGCCGTCCTCGAATAGATCATTCAAGCTCCACTGCAATAAATTCTCCCAGCTTCCGCCGAAATTACCGAATTCCGAAACTTTGAGATCCCAACCAAATCCCGTTGTGACGATTGAATTGATCGCCGCGGCATGCTTTCCGAGCTGACACCACACATGCAAGCGATCCCCTTTCCAGTCGCTAGCATCCACCGCGTTAAGGGCAGTTTAAATCATCCATGCTTTACCATCACCTGAACCTATCGCCAGACAAGCGGCGTTCGGCACTCCCACCTTTGTCAACCGCTCGATGCACCAACGCTCTTTCTCTTAGGTTCTGACAGTTTCCTCTCCAGGATGAGGGCGCAGAATAAATCGTTCACCCCCTCCATCCACGAGATAGACTTCATTAGCCTCTCCCTTTCCCACAATCGGTGTCAGTTTTAGCTCGCGCAGCGAGGCCTGCAATGCCTCGAAGACTTGGCTTGGAATATCTGGAGGGGAAAAATTATGTTGCATAACGATTGCGTGACGGGCGAAAGTCCCGTCAACGTTTTTGTTATTGCCTAAAGTATCATACGAGAGCAAGCAAGTCCTCCTCCTTTTCCTCATCCTCAACTTTTTTCATCTTCCTGCACCTGCACCGGTTTCCTAACCCTCGTCCCGCGCACACTGATGATCTGTTCCCTGAAAGCTAGGAAGAGCTCTTTCCCCAAGTGTCGAGCCGAACAGAGTGCTATTTCTCAGGAGATTTCGCTTCTTTTTTGTTTCGCTCGACCAGGGTGAGGCCGTTACTATTCATGTCGAGAAGGAGGCGGCATGAGCTTTTCTCCTAAACAAATAAATGCGTGGCGACTCATTAGTGGAGGAGTAGGAATTAATTGGGAAAGCATCGATGAGGACATGTTAGTTAATAGCCTACTGCGCGGCTAGAGAGTCTTCAGAATCTGCTCAATCTCTAACGGATCCACGGGTTTCTTGAGAAGTCGGTCGAAGCCTGCTTCTCGAGCTAAAGAGACATGTTGCTCATCTCCCCATCCAGTTACTGCGATTATCCTTGGCCTTGGGGTCGCTTCTTGCGCTCGCAGACTACGCGCCACTTCATAGCCCGTCATGCCTGGTAGTCCGATATCAAGAAATATAAGTTCTGGCTTAAAATCTTTCGCAGCCCGTAAGGCTTCGGGTCCGTCATAGGCTGTGTGCGTATCCTGCCCCAGTAAGGAAAGAAGATCCCTTAAGCTCTGCGCGACATCAACTTGGTCATCAACGACCAGTACTCGATGCGACGTGCCGCGGAAAGGCCCGCTTCCGTCGAGTTCAACGGTGTGTTTACCGGCGTCCGTTTGGGCTTTCTCTTCGTACGGAAGAGTTACGGTAAAGGTGCACCCTTTTCCGGGGCCGGGGCTTGTGGCTTCAACGGTACCATGGTGCATCTCGGTTAATCGTCGCGCCAGAGTCAAACCAATTCCAAGCCCGCCTTGAGATCGTGCCATCGAAGGTTCGACTTGAGAAAACATATCAAAGACCTTTGTGAGCATCTGCGGCGAAAGTCCGATGCCGTTGTCGTGTACCTCGATCTGCACAGTATTGTCCTTGCGGCGAGCTGTCAGTGTTATGGTTCCACCATTGGGCGTATATTTAGCCGCATTGTTGAGGAGGTTGCTTACAACCTGAGCAAGCCGAACGGGATCTACATCGAGCGTGATGCCCTCGTCAGGTGCCGATATAGTCAGCGTGTGGTTTCCGCTATCGATTAAGGGCCTACTAGATTCGACCGCGTTCGAGAGCAATAAAGTAAGCGGCACCCTCTGCTTTCGAAGTTCAAGGCTTCCTCGAGTAATGCGGGAGATATCGAGGAGGTCATCTATGAGGCGGACCAAATGTCGCACCTGACGATCCATCATCTCCACAGTCTGGGTAGCGCGCGTGCCCGTGGGTGATATGCGCAGAATCTGTAGGCCTGTTCGAATCGGAGCGAGTGGATTTCGTAGCTCGTGCGCGAGTGTAGCCAGAAATTCATTTTTCATCTTGGCTTCGTGGCGCAGCAGCTCGACGAGAGTTTGCCGCTCTTGCAGGAGGTCTCGTATCAAGTATTGATTGCGGCGAGCGTGCAGGGCGATTCGGGCAATGCTTGCGAGGGTTCTTATTCGCACCGGACGCTCTACGAGAGTTGCGCCCAAGGGAAGCTCTTCAGAGAGCGTATCGGCGTTGGTTGCTTCGGCGGGAATAATAATCGTTGGTATGGCCGACCATGTGGGTTGTGCTTGTAGAATCGAGAGTAATCTTGAGTTGCTATCTGAGATTTCAGGGACCTCGGACAGAATAATAGCCGCCGCCCCTCGTTCAATCTGGTCGCACAGCTCAGAGTATTCCGCGCACGGTGCGCCCTCGATTCCAAGACCACCTAAGAGTTCCACTATTCGCGTAGTATCTTGCGGTGACTGCACGCAGATGAGGATCCGCTCCTCCAAGCGAAGTCTAGGCATCTTTATTAACTACCCTCATGTCCGTGGCCTGATTGTGTTGGAGGGAGGCCCCGGTCACGTTCGTATCCTCGTAGAGGACCTTTGTTGCTAACAGTTTGCGGCTCATTGGCTCGCCGACAACGATTCCTGTATCTGTGATCAAAAGTTGTCTCATCACATGTTCATGGGCCCCCGTCCGGTTCTTGAAAACGCGCAGCCCGCGCAGGAACTCTCCATCTGGCTCAAAATATTGGAATAAGAGCACGGTATCAGCGAGATAACTGACGTTAAAATCCGCAACGTCACCACGTAGTATTCCATGCTGAGCTACGACCATGATGGTGATTACATTCTTTTGGTTGAGGTAGGACACAAGTTCATGCAAATGAGCAGAGAGCAATCGCTCTTCAGGCATGGCGTTGATGTATCCATTCAGGCTGTCGATAACGATGATCGAAGCGCCTCCCTCTATGGCATCGCGTACCCCTTGAGCGAATGCGCCTGGGGTGAGTTCTGCTGGATCAATCTGACGGGCGATTAAGCGACCATCTTCAAGGTAGGATTTAAGTGCCCCGTGGTCGCCGGCGAAATTAAGTTTCTCCGATCGCTTCAAGAAGGTGGGCAGCACCTCATCAAACGTATACACCGCCGCCTTTGCACCTTGCTTGAGAGCGTTGACAACGAATTGCATGGCTACGGTTGACTTTCCAACACCTGAGGGGCCGATGAATACCGAGGATGTGCCAGTTGCAAGCCCCCCGTTAAACATCTTGTCGAGATTCGCAACTCCACTTGAACTCAGGGTCCGTTGGCATTCTGTGGGATGTTCTGGTGATATGAGTCTTGGGTAAATATACAATCCACCGCTGCGTATCTCATAGTCGTGAAAGCCCTCTTGGAAGTCCGCGGCTCGCACCTTTTCAATACAGACCCTGCGGCGCGCCCGACCGTACAGGGGAAGTCTAGCTTCGAGCACGATACTCGCGCCCACTATGGACTGATGAGTATGAGCGTCCAAATCACTGCTCTTATCGTCGAGTAGTAGAGTCGTCATATCTCGCTGCTCACAAAATTGTTTCAGAGAGAGGAGCTGCCGACGATGCCGGAGGGGAGAGCCGGCGAGCATTCGCAGCTCTGAGAGTCCGTCGAAGACAAGGTGAGAGGGCCCAACTCGATCAATCTCGGAGATGATCGTTTTGATTAAGTCCCCAAGTTCGGTCTCGCTGGGATCAAAGATAGAATTCCTGGTCTGCTCAAGCGGATTTGAAGAAGCCTGGACCAGATCGCTCAGTTCTATTTTTTCGAGAGACCAGCCATGGGAATTGCATATCATCTCCATGTCACGGCGAGACTCGGTCAAAGCGATGTAGAGCACTCGATCGCCTTCTTGGACTCGCTTAAGGAGATATTGAAGCCCAACAGTGGTTTTTCCTGAGCCTGGGTCGCCCTGGAGGAGATAAAATCCTCCACGAAGAAAACCTCCCAACAGGATTGTGTCTAATCCATGAATCCCCGTAGAGATGTAGGTTGGCGTATAGCCACCATGCTTTTGAATGTCTGGTTCGTTACTCATGGGGGATCCACCTCCGAGATGCAATTTGAATCGGTACGATTGAGCACCTCGCTGAATGCGCCCCTCTTGGTAGTAAAACCTAAGGAAGCGCGGCAACGCCTCTCCCTGCTGCGACAAAGGGGCTGCTTCCCAGGGAGCCACACAACAGAGGATGGATAGCGTGAGTAGAGGGAACGGCGGTATGATCAGGGTTAGCGAAAACCCCATCTGTGCCTGTATGGTTCAGTGGCTCATACTACATGAGCGTCTTAGGTGAGCGGTCTCTTTGAAGAGTCTTGGTAAGATTATGGCGAACCTCATTATCTGCGTAACAGCCGTCGCCGCCTCCGCACTCACTTTTTGCTAGGGGTTTGGGTTAATTAATGGCACCGCGTCTTCCTGCCTTTGGGTTCTTCTTTCCTGCTAAGCGTGGAAGTAGTTCCGCGATTACGAAATGTCCCCATTGATCAGATTTTCCATGGCGGATAACGGTAATAAGCAGCGGGCGCATCTGCGCTCTGCTGGATTTGATTATTAAGCCGACACTCTAACTAATTCACCAGTATTGTGGGCACCATTCTAAACATTCGAGGACAGCGAGTCATTCTTGACCGAGACCTTGCGCGATTATACGGGGTCTCAACAAAGCGACTCAATGAGCAAGTTAAGCGAAACCGCGATCGCTTTCCCGAAGATTTCATGTTTCAACTGGAAGTTCAGGAGGTTGCAAGTTTGAGGTCGCAAATTGCGACCTCAAATGGATCGAGAGGCGGGCGGCGCTATCGACCTTATGTATTTACAGAGCACGGCGCCGTCATGGCAGCCAACGTTCTGAGCAGCAAGATAGCGATTCATGCGAGCATTATCGTCGTACGCACGTTTATTCGCATGAGGACTATGCTTGCCGAACACGGAGAGCTTAAGCGGCGGCTGCAAGATATGGAGAAGCGCCTCGCTCAGGGGTTCGCGGAGCACGAGGAGGAGTTGCAAGAGATTCGATTTCTAATCGCACAACTAGAGAGGCCGATCGAGCAGCAGAGGAAGAGACGGATAGGATTTTAGGCAATAACGTCTAGTTAAGCGACTTTCGCCGCTCAATTGGCTCTCTAATGATAGAGCCAACCCTCGACAGGAACAGTGCGGCGAAAATCCATTTCAAAACTGGATGAGTCCAAAATCCAACGTCCCAAAGATTTTCTTCTGTGTCTTCCTTCCTAATTGAAATTCTACCAATAAAAGATTTGGATAGCTTATCTTCAATGGTGAAGGAATAATCTGTTCCCTTCTCCCATCTTGCCATGCTTCTCTCAAATGTTTCTACCAAATGTTTCTACCAAATGTTTCTACTAGATCACTCTCGTACTCAGGCGGTTCCCACAACATTCCATCAGTAAATCCTTTGACCCGGCTTGCAGAAAAAACATGTGGAATATCTTCTCTGAAAACTTTGCGTAAGACACAGCGATTTGTTTGGATATTATGGTTCTTGAGAATTTCCATGGGCTACATAATTAACAACTGAGCCGTACCTTATATCGGCTCCAATTCCGTGTTCTGCGTAGCCTTTGGCGAAGCAGAACGTTTACGAAGAAAAGTGTCGCGCCAAACGAAACCTTCATCAAAGCAAATACTTAAAGGGAAGACATCCTTTCGATCGGATGGTTATGTCTGGTATAATTTAACGCTTGCCGTTAAACGCGCCCCGGCGTATCATTTGAAGGTGATTAAGAGTTTTAAGTGCAAGGAAACTGAGAAGATCTTCAACCTAGAGAGCTCAAAGAGGATCCCTTCCGGTATCCAGCAGATCGCTCTGAGGAAGTTGCGGATGTTGCATCGGTCAACAAACATCGCGGACTTGAGGATCCCACCTGCCAATCGTCTTGAAAAGTTGTCAGGCAATAGGACCGGGCAGTGGAGCATTCGGGTTAACAATCAGTGGAGAATCTGCTTTGAATGGCATGACGGACATGCGTTTAAAGTGGAGATAGTTGATTACCATTAGCAGGAACGTTTATGAGAAAGGTAAAATTGGTCCCCGTCCACCCGGGTGAGATCCTAAGTGAGGAGTTCCTTAAGCCTATGGGCATGAGCCAGAATCGTCTGGCCCTGGCCTTAGGGGTGCCGGCTCGGCGCATTAACGAGATTGTCCTTAGGAAGCGCGGAATATCTGCGGATACGGCCCTTCGTTTATCTGCCTATTTTGGCAACTCTGCGGATTTCTGGCTGGGAATCCAAATGGACTACGATCTTGACACAGCTCGAATCGATACCGGCGAAGCGATAGACCGCGAGGTTAGAAGGCGAGCCTAATTAACAACTGAGCCGTACCTTATTTCGGCTCCAATTCCCTGTTCTGCGTAGCCTTTGGCGAAGCAGAACAGTGCGGTGAGCGGGGCGTTTCAGTCTCCGCTCGATACCTTTGTTAGCCTACCACGAAACATTTCGACCAATCTCCCGATAATTCTAATATTTCATATTTTGAGCAGTTATCGTGAACAACCGAATTGAATCCCTCATTTATGTAATCCGGAAGGAGCGGGTCATGCTAGATCAGGATCTGGCAGCTCTCTATCAAGTTGAGACCAAGGCTCTCGTCCAAGTTGTTCAACGAAATGCCAAACGATTCCCTCCAGATTTCATGTTCCAGCTATCCTTTCAGGAGTTTGCAGCTTAGAGGTCACAAATTGTGACCTCAAAAGGGGCGAGGAGGACGACGAACAGCCCCGTACGCATTCACCGAACATGATGTTGCCATGCTCTCAAGTGTGCTGCGGAGCGATCGCGCTGTTGAGATTAATATCGAAATCATAAGAGCTTGCGTAAAACTTCGACAGCTGGTCGTCTCAAATTCAGAGCTAGCCAACCGCCTCAATCATCTTGAACAAAGGTATGATTCGCAGTTCAAGGTCGTTTTCGACGCGATACGACACCTCATGAGCGAAAGGACGCAGGTGCCGCCTAAAAGACGCATCGGATTTTAGAATTATTGGGACTGGTACTTCCCCAAACGCGCTCGGAGAAACGAGATCGACAAAGTGGAGAGAAAAAATCCCGTGGTTGGCACCAGCGCGTCCACAAATGGACGACTGGAACCAAGCACCAGGAACACTAAGACCATGGTCACATAGGTAATCCCAGTGATGGATAAGAGCCGAACACGGCTGGTTTCCCACGCCTTATCCGACTCCACGCGACGATTACGATTGCGAATCTCGGCAAGCTCGCGCTCAACGACAGAGAGCCGCTCTTGCAGCTCGATCAGATTGATAGGGTCGGGTTCCGCAATTGTTTTGCTCATGGACGCTTGATATGTGGCTAATGTTTAGTGACACTACTTCGCGAGCAGGATTCTGCCAAGAGCTGGCACACTAGTCGCGCGAGCGAGTGTGGTGCTCACATTTGTTCTCCTGCGCCGGCCACCAGGTCCAATAGCATTGTGTCCATCCCATGATAGGTGCCGTCGATCTTGATCTTCCGCGGCTCGGATCCTACCACCTTGAATCCAGCTTGTTGATACAGGGCTTGAGCATTTCGCGCACTCGTTGTTACCCCAAGATATAACTGTTCGATCATCCCGCCGGCTCGACATAGTTCAATCGTCCTCGTAAGCAGGGTGCGCCCCAGGCCGCGTCTCTGAAATGAAGGATCGACGAACATTCCCCATACATTCGCCCGATGACGAAGTTTCGGAGCGGAATCTCGGGCGACTCCAAGGATGCCTACAAGCGATCGATTTTGATCGAAGGCGCCGAGAATAAATCCCTCGTCGTCGGTGTCACTATTGATCCACGCCGCAATCTCACTCTCCGGTTTCTCGGCGAACGATTGGGCAGCATCGGTAAAGGATGCGGGGTATAGCGTCAACCCCGAGAGCCGTAAACGCTTAAATGCCGGCGCGTCGCCAGCCACCAGCCTTCTAATTGAAAAATCTGTCGTCAACATGTGCTTGCAGGATAAGGTCCAAAGCACGAGTTCGAGCGTTAGCGAGAGTCCTCATGCCTTCAATGGTTATCCCTTGAATCTACCAAACTTTCGGCTGACGTGCTCGATAATACTCGTATGGAAAAAGAGATTGAGTCAAAAATTCTCACGATTAAGGGGCAACGAGTAATATTGGACAGCGATTTTGCAAACTTATACGGCGTCAGCACAGCTCGATTGAACGAGCAAGTGACACGAAACCTTCGAAGGTTCCCAAATGATTTTATGTTTCAGCTGTCATTGCAAGAGCTTAAAAACTTGATGTCGCAAAATGCGATATCAAGTTCTCAGCATGGAGGAAGACGAAAACCGCCGCGTCTCTTGACTGAGTACGGCGCGGTCATGGCGGCGAATGTGCTAAACAGCAACGTCGCTATTGATGCAAGTATCATGATAGTTCGAGTCTTTGTGAGACTGAAGGAGATTGCGCAGGAGTACTCAGATTTGAAAAAGAGGCTTCAAATGCTCGAGCAAGGGGTAGCTAGAGGGTTTTCAGAATACGCAGAGGAGCTCCAAGAAATCAGACTTCTATTAGCGAAGCTTGAGCAGCTACCAGAAACCAAGAAGAGAAGAATCGGTTTTTAGGGTTCGACCACCTCGAACGTCACCGCTCAGTCAGCTTCGTCGTTGTCACATCGGACCATCAGCAGAAGTCCTCTATCTCGACAATTCTTTTGCGCCTGCTAGTGCCGAGTATAGTCTCTGTTCGCTCAGCGGACTCCACATTCACCGGGAACTCGCTCGCACTCCAACCGACGCCAGAACCACAGTATAATACAAAATTGCAGAGCTGCTGGCACAACAGCACCATGTATTGGTTTTGCGGCGACTTCCTAAAGAGCTTTGGCTGTAAGCCACGTGGTTCCCATGGGTAGGAACTGCGATCTAAGCGCGCGCTCCTGCTCATCAATAACCCGGGAAATTGCGTACACGATTTCTCCTGACGGCAGCAGCACTTCACCGAGTCTATACTTCGGGCCTAGACGATTCTGGAAAAGAGTGCAGAGCTCTCTTCCCACTTCGATGAGCGGTTGGACAAAGATAGGGGAGCCTCCCTCTAACTCGTTCGCGTGTTTTGAGATAGCCTCTCGTAATTTCCCTTCACATAAAGAAACGACTACTGGAAGGTAAACAAGGACGAGTTCAGAGCCCTTGGGAATTTGGAAGAGACCTTGAGAGTCAGCTCCGATGCCACTTTTTCTACTCTCAAATAAATACCACTCTCTGCCCAAATCCCCATCAATAGCCGTAATAAGGGCCTCACGCAGGAACGGTTCCACCCGGAACGAAACGGGGAGACCTTCGCTAAGCGGCGTGCGATTCTTTTCGATGACAGCGTAGAGGTCCCGAAGGATCTGAGACTTGAGATTCTCCTCTCCGGGCGAAATTGCAGGGTCCAAAATAAAATCCAGCA
Organism: Bdellovibrionota bacterium; assembly: GCA_044356425.1. GTDB lineage: Bacteria > Bdellovibrionota_C > UBA2361 > UBA2361 > OMII01 > OMII01. The sequence goes on from JBIKWG010000031.1 coordinate 17,472, forward strand.
GCTCTTCTCTATTGAACGACTCCTTGGAAAGTTCAACGCCGGGACTGACGGGAGAAAGTATTATTGCCGCCTCTTGGATAGTAGTTGGCGTAGTCCTTCGAAGAAAATCAAAAATTCCCATTCTGTCCTCATTTGGGATAATGTTAGCTTTCACCCGTTCCGAGTCACCAGACAACAGAGATCCATCACGACAGCAGAATCGGGTGCAACTTGTTGTTCGAGGACGGGCACTTCTGAGAATTATGCTGCCACTGGGGGGCTTAAGCAAGCGAGATGCGGTTTCTTGAGGCAGGGATTGGTGGTGCCTCG
>JBIKWG010000222.1:0-5084 GCA_044356425.1 Bdellovibrionota bacterium
TGCTAGATCGGGTACGTTCACGCGAAAATAGGTGATTTATCACTCAAAACAATGGGGTATGACCCATCAGCAGTCATCGGCACCCACTCGATTCCACGATGAGCCAAAAAGTGAAAGCAACGAAAAGATTAACACTGAATAAGCTTGACGATGCGGTCGGTGGGATGGGTACGCAACAAATTAGAGGTACCTCAAGCTTTGATAAGGGATTGCTGGCAGCTCTCTCCTTGATCACAACACCTGGATGTCAACATCGGTCGGACTATGAGCATTGAATGCTCCAGTGACGATATCGGCTTAGGTAGCTAGTTGCGGTGTTGCGGCTAAAAAACTGGTGCTCCACAAAGCTCTCTCTCTCTCTCTCTCTCTTTCTCTCTGTTTGGTTGCTTACCTGTAGCGAGCGGCGATCTGTACTATTATTTTGCCATCAGAAGCGTATACAGCGCTTAAGCTGTAGCGCTGCTCCAAAACGTTGCTCTCCTGTTGGGTGAAAAACCGACTCACTCATTGGGATATAACGCTTAGCTGGCGGTTGAGCCAGGCCGAGGTGCGGACCAGTAGAGCGTTGAGCATAGCTTTTACTTTCTGCCTCCGGCCGCATCAAGGAAGCTTCGCGGTCGCAGCAATCGTCGGTGGATGGCGCAGCTTTATCGACCGCGCAGACGTTGTTTCCTGGAGCTGTTGGCTCGCAAGTAAATAACACCTGCCTCTTGAAAAGACCGCCAGCTGCGTCTATCGGAGGTGCGCACGTGGTCTGTAAGCAGACGGAAGGCCATTTAGACGGCTCGGATATCCCCGAAAAATGACTTAAAGAATCTGCGGTGACACTGTATATTTGCGGAGCAGCGTATCTTAGAGTTGTTAAACGATCCGAAGTATACTGGCTAAAACTGCCACACATCTCACACCAGAATTAGGCTCGAAAATGAAGCAACAAATTATACAATCGATCCACAGTGGAGCTCCGTTTTGTTTGTACACCCAGGATGGTTTGTTAACCCTTGCTGTTGGCGAAATACAGCACCATGACTATCTAGCACATCTGCCGCGACACGGTCGGTTAGATTGCGACAACAGCTCGCGGATCGCTTCAATCAGCATGGTTCCTTTCTCTCAGATTAAGGAGCGAGAGTTCGAAGTTGTAGACGAGGGAGAGAAGATTCTATGCCTCGTTCCTCATGATATAACGACTCTCACGTATGACGAGCTTCTGTCGTTCTTCGGGTGTGATGCTGCTATTTCTCTGGACGGGGCGCTTACCTATAACTTTTCGGATGAGGAGTTTGCCGAAATCGTTGCCGGGGTGATAGACGGAGAGATCAAGAACGGCGCAGGCTCAAATTTTTTGATATCACGCAAGGTTTTCGGAAAGCTGCGTGATTGTCAGCTTGAGCACGTGCTGACTATTTTCTATCGACTCCTTAGCAATGAGTTTGGCGCCTACATGACTTTTTGTTTCTTCGATGGTCAGCGGTATTTTATCGGGGCTTCGCCGGAAAGACATTTGACGATACGGGGCAGCGTGGCGCGCATGAATCCGATCTGCGGCACTCTGCCAAAGACTGCTGCTGATATGCGATCTGCGCTTGAGCAGTTCGTGCAAGATGAGAAAGAGATCAACGAACTATTCATGGTTGTTGATGAAACCCTTAAGATGATGATGCCTCTTTGCCCGGAGGGAGGCGAAGTCGTTGGGCCGTTTTTGAAAGAGATGAGAAGCCTCATTCACACTGAAAACGAGCTGCACGGTAGGACTGAGTGGGATATCATCGATGCATTTCGATCAACGATGTTCGCTCCAACTATGGTAGGAAGCCCGATAGAGAGCGCAAGTAGAGTCATATATAAGCATGAAAGAGGCCATTCGCGAGGCTACTATTCAAGCGCGCTTCTCATCCTGGGTGATGAATCAAAAGGGGAGCCATCGCTTGATAGTGCAATTACTATACGAACTGTTGAGCTTGCACTGGATGGTCGATTTACCATTCAAGCTGGGGCGAGCATTGTGCGAGATTCCATTCCAGAGAAAGAAGCGGCCGAAGTTCGAGCAAAGAGTCTAGGGCTTCTAAAAGCGATATCTACTAAGATTGATGAGCCTGCGGTGCTCGATCGCATATACGATGAGGATGTAAAGCGGATGCTTATCGCTCGTAATGAGCGTTTGTCATCATTTTGGATTGATAATCAAGCAACTCGCCATTACCCCCAACCCCTGCTTGGAAAATCTGTGCTGCTGATTAACAACGAGGATGACTTCGTCTACATGGCAGCCCATTTAATCCAACGTATGGGTGCTGTTGTTTCGGTGAAAAACATCAAAAAGCTCGGAGGAATTTCATCTCTTGGAAACGCTGACCTTGTTCTGATAGGGCCTGGTCCAGGTGATCCTACCGATCTAAGCGATCCTAAGATTCGAACGTTGCATCGTCTCACCCAGGCGCTATTCGAGCAGAAAAATCGGGCTTTTTACGGCATCTGCCTTGGTCATCAGATAATATGTCACCATATCGGATTGCCGATAGCGAAACTTCCTGTTCCCTGCCAAGGCGTTCAGCGGGACGTTGATATATTCGGTGCAAGGCGGCGACTGGGGTTTTACAATACATTCTCGGCCCGGGCAGGTGCTGAACTAGCGCAAGATATCGATCTTTCGATTGATGAAAATGGATTCGTTAGTGCTACACGGGGCTCTTTCTTCGGTTCAATACAAGCTCATCCCGAGTCGGTATTGTCAAAGGATGGCTATGAGGTTCTTGTGGCGGAGCTCTCTCGTATGTTGTGTTGATCGAGAATAGCGTTCTGGCAAAGGCCCAGCGGTCGAAATGTTGTAGCTGGACCGGATGTTTTCTGGAGTGTCGGCAGCGCTGACTGTATGCGCTAAGCTGTCGAGTTGGCAGCAAAAAGCCCCATCCATTTCACTTGGAAAGGAATGGGGCTGTGAGGCTGCTGATCTCGTCAGCTGTATTGCTACTTAGCAGGTAATTTAGCGGGGATTGCCTGTTCTGCCCACCGGACTTACGTTGTAGCAAACGCTATTCGTTCCGTTTGTTGTCCGAACGTAGAGCCTTCCATTTCTTCCGTTGCGACGAGAATCTCGGCTAATTCGAGAGTTGTAACATTGAGCAGTGCCGCCAGCTGCGCAGTATGCTCGTGGTTTGTTGGTAACGTTCCACGTGCCGTAGTATCCAAGCTTTGCAGCCAGGGTGCCGTCAGAATAAAATACGCTTAGAGGCCAGCTACTCGGGCATACCTGATTACATATAAATGTTGGCCCCGAAGCACGTCGGTCGGTGGTGGGGATGTGATTTGAGATCTCTGACTTGTAGAGAAACTCTCTGCCAGAAACACTTCGAACGGTTTTGCATTCGCTTTTAAGGTCCGCGTAAGCCGTTGAAGCCGCTAAATTGGATAAAAAAAGGACGCCAAGATAGCTCGATAGTAATAGTAGTTTCTTCATATGTACCCCTAATTTTTTCACTCTCTTTTTTCGCGTTAAATTATCCGGACACGCTGTGCTCTCTGGACGCGCTGTGCTCTCTGGACGCGCTGTGCTCTCCGGATCTTCTGTGCGCTTCAGCTTGGAAGGCGCATGGGGGTCAAAACGCCCCCCAAAAAAACCTATGCACCGCCCGCAGCGGCCTCCAGCTTAGTATCTGCTCACTTTCGCTGATAGCACAACAGTAGAGTCGGCCTAAAAATATGAAAAACAGCCAGTCCGGCAGCTCTGGGCGGATGTTTAAACAGTAATCGCCATCATAGGCGTTTGACTGCCTCAAGCGCACTATCACCCACCGAGCGCGCACTTTTGTAACTCACTATAGCTATGGAGGAGTGAGATGAATCAGAGTTTAATGATTAAATTCCCTTTATGTTTTGCGGCACTACTATCTTTTGTTGATAATTCAATGGCGGATCGGAAGGCGCGCGAGTTCTACTTTGAGCAGAACCAGCAGCGCTTTATCTCTCAGCCTCAAGACGGGCGCATGTTCGGGATGGCTGGTAGTACGGCGTTGACCTCGGCAAACGCGCTGAGCACGGTGACAAATCCAGGAGGATTAGGTCGGATGCGCTACGGCGACATGTCGCTGGGGTACAGTAGAAATCAGATATCTGGAAGCACCTATCCCGAGGGTACCTCGGTAGAGGATAATCAGGATATGGGGCAAGCCTACGGTGCAACTCCACTTGGTCCACGTATGAATGCGCTTCCAGAGTACGGTAATCTTGGATTTGGCTGGATTGGGCGCAGCGGTGACTGGGATAATGGTCCGGTATCTGCCATCGAAGACACAGATTCAGATACCTATCAGCTCTCAACCGGGTACGGCGCTGCCGTTGGTGATAAGGCGTCTCTTGGGTATAGCGTTACCTATCAACACGACACCTTTGATTCTCGAGATCATTCGTACGACTCGTCTGGCTCGTTTCTGCACAACGTAGGTCTGCAGCTCTATGATGACCCGAGCACCGTGTGGGGAACCTCGCTCACCTTCGGGCATGGTGAGCACAATCTGCGCCATAAGGTTGATGGTCGGCAGAGTCAGGACGTGAATCAGTTCAATGTCGGCCTCGCTGGTGGCGTTGAGCATGAGATGGATGCTGTAACGTTGAGCGCTGGGCTGGACTACATCTACTATCAGAATAGTGGCGATAATGACCCGTTTTCAAATGATCCTGAAAGTGTCTTCGGTGGGGACTCCCACGGCCACGCCATGAATGCTCGTATGGGATTTGAGCATCGTGCAGCAGAGTGGTTTGCGTGGCGGCTTGGATACCGGTTTGCATCGAATTTTAGGTGGAGATATGACCGTGATGACTTAAGTGATCTCTCGGGTAGCGCAAAGTATAATGCATACACAGCCGGTGCCGGTCTGCACTTTGCTATGGATGAAGGGAGCTTTGTTCGGGCAGTTAATATCGATTACGGTGTTGAATTTCGGGATGTTGGTAACAACGATTGGCAGCACTATGTAACGATGTCCCTTCCGTTTGATTTGTGTGTCTAGAAGCGGGCTGATCGACCTCTAGTCGTATCAAAGAAGGGAACCTCTGAGTAGCTCTCTGTCCATGAGAGCTGCAGAGGT
>JBIKWG010000098.1:0-10710 GCA_044356425.1 Bdellovibrionota bacterium
TAAGTTTGAATAGGTACATACTGGAGCGGGTTCCATGGGGAGCATCCCCTTGGCCGTCATTGAAAATCTTGGCGCCAGCCAAGTTTGAATAGGTACATACTGGAGCGGGTGAAGGGATTCGAACCCTCGACCTCTTCCTTGGCAAGGAAGCGCTCTAGCCAACTGAGCTACACCCGCGAGGGAGCCAGAAAAGTACGGTAGCTGCCTCAATTTGTCAACTCCCGAGAGCCTCCAAACATTTTTTATATGAGCTGGACTATACGCTTCAGGGGTATAACTTATCATTTTTTTTCGATACAATAAGGTGCCATGGGCGAACACCCCTGCTTTAGCTAACGGCCCGAGCCGTCCTTCATCAAGATGTAAGGTCTGGGTGTGAACGCGACCTGAAGGCTGCTTACCGTGTTTTTGGATGGTGCTATGACAGATTCTTTTGACGAACGCAGAAAGGCTCAGGAAGAAGGCTTCTTTGAGAAGGCCAACAAAGAAGCACTTGCTCGACTGGCCCGACGTCAAAGCGATGCAAGAAGGCTAAGCCCAGCTACAGGAAGCCCGATGCAACAGATCACTACGCTGGGGATAGTTATTGATTACTGCCCTACATCCGGCGGTGTGTGGCTAGATGCCGGAGAGCTTGAGCAGCTGGCAAGCGCTGTAGCAGAGATACAACCATCGCTACCCGAGCTGCTTTCACAGCTACCAACAGGAATGGGCACTCCAGCTCTAGCGCAAGCAGTAAAAGAGCATCAGGTTAGCCCGATATCGGGGAAAGAGCTTTCGATTCAAAGCATTGCCGGCATCACGGTTGGCCTCTGTAAGGAATCTAAAGGTATCTGGATCGACAGTCGAGCGCTTGCGCAAATGATAGCCACTTCACATCAAACACTAGCATCCTCCATCAGGGCTTTTATCGCTCAAGTGCTCGGCAGTTAGGTTGTTAGCTAGGCAGGTGAAACAGCGGCGACAGCATCGGCGTTATGTTACGTCTGGTTCACATGGTGATAGAGCGCTACAACTCAACAATGAGCTTTCCGACGTGGGCACTCTGTTTCATACGGCTGTGTGCGTCTTCAATCTGATTGATTGAATAAACTGAATCAACTACCGGCTTAATAGCGCCACTGGTTAGATCTGCACCGAACCTCGCCAGAAAACCTCGAATGGCCAGCCCTTTTTCTTGAACTGTTCGGCTACGAAGAACAGAACCGATTATTCGCAGCCGTTTTCGCATCAGATCCGCAAGGCTGACCGAGACCTCAGCTCCGGTCATAGCTGCAATAGCTACGATTCTTCCGCGAACATCCAAGAGCGCGACGTTCCGCTCAAAGTATTCACGACCAACGATATCAAGCACTAGGTCAACTCCTCTAGCACTCCACGCGCAGATCTCTGTCACAAAATCGTGCGTACGGTAATTAATGACAAGGTCTGCGCCGAGGCGATAGCACGCTTCAACCTTTTCAGCACTCCCCACCGTGCAGACGACGCGCGCGCCTGCCCTCTTCGCAAGTTGAATCGCTGCGGTTCCAACTCCACTTGACCCTCCGTGGATCAAAACAACCTCTCCGCTCTGAAGCTCGCCCTCATAAAACAGATTCACAAATGCGGTCACAAAGGCTTCCGGAAGCGCCGCACCTTCGATGAATGAATATTGAGCAGGAAGAAGAAAAACCTGCGCCTCATCAACTGCAACCTTTTCAGCATAGCCTCCACCGGCCAGCAGGGCGCACACCCTATCACCAACCTTCAGAGACTTCACTGAAGAACCAACCTTGTCGACAGTGCCTGAGACCTCTAAACCCAAAATATCAGATTCTCCTGCAGGTGCTGGATAGCGCCCAGCTCGCTGCAGAATATCCGCTCGATTGATCCCAAAGGCCGCTACCTTTATCAGCACTGAAGAATCAGCTGCAAGCGTGGGTTCATCAACATCAACGACTTTTAGAGCCCCACCGATAGCGCCTTGAGCCACATTAATTGCTTTCATGCTCTATCTTACTCCGTGGACGGCCCCCACCTTTTCTGTTTACTTGAGAATTCATGTTCCAGCTCACGCAATCGCTCTGACATCTCTGGACAATGCGCCGCAAGCTGCTGCAACCACACTGGCCAACACTGTCGCGGCAGTAGATAGCTTTTATACTCTTGGTCAAAAGGATGAAAGAAGCGAATTCCATACGAGACCAGGTGTAACGCAGCATCAGCGGTTCCACCGTAGTACGGATCTCCCCTAATAGGCACACCTTCGGCAGCGCAGTGAAGTCGAATCTGATGTGTGCGACCCGTTATGGGCTCTGCTAGCACAAGTGATTGGTCGCCAACCGTGCATAATGTAGTGCATCTAGTATGAGCCGACTCACCTCCCTGCTCTACCACACGGCGCAGCACCGGATGACGGTCATCTCTATCGATCATGTGGGTTATGTCAAAGTCACGCCAGTCGCATACCCCAGACAGCAGTGCCAGATAGATTTTGTGCACGCGCCTCTGTTCGTACGCCTTCTGGAGAGCACGATTCATTCGAGGCGAACGGCTAAAGAGTAGTAGCCCAGAAACACCTGTATCAAGGCGTGATGGTGTGTGTACCGACTCTGCAAGATGGTTTGAAAGATAGCGCTGAAAATTAAACCGACCTTGGTCACGACTCGCGGTCGTAGGCAGCCCAGCGGGCTTAACCGCGACTCCGAAATCATCCTCTAGCCGAAGGATCATCTCAGCGCTAAACGGAGGAAAAAACTGCGACGCCTTGGCGATGTCAAAACGCGGCTCGTAGTATTCAAGGCGACACGGCGGCGCGATTACATCATGTAACTGTGCTGGCCTACCGGCCAGATACACCCCTCCAAGATCAAACCGCTCTTTCCATGACGATGGATCGATATGTGGCAGCCGCTTTACTAATGCCTCTTGGCAGGTCAGCGGCAGCGACTCATCCTCTTCAAGCTGGAATACCCAGCGCTTACTGTAAAAGCTTTCTGCTATCCGCTCTAATTCGACATCAGCCCTACGAAACACTTCGCCTACTCAACAGATTGGTCAGCTCCAGCGCCCGTTGAGGGTTCATCAGAGCCAAAATCTGCCCGATGCGCTTCTCTGGCATGCGCTGAATAAGGGTGAGACAGACCTGGATATCGAGCTGCTCAAGCAGGTGTGCGGCCTCTGGTGGATTCATAGACCCGTACACATTAGAGAGCTGATCAAGCTGTACATTGCGCTGCTTGTCACCTTTTTGTCGCTCTACCTTCAGCCGCTCCGTCAGCTCTCTCAGTTCAGATAAGCGTCCAGCTATATCTCGATCGCGGGCTGTTAGTTCGAGCTCGCGCTGCTCCATCCGAGCACTGCGCTCTTCAAGCTCTGCTCTACGATGATCGAGGGCAGTAAGAACCTTAACCTCCTCCTTACTCCACTGAGGCCCCACAACAACTGGAGCGGCAACCACCGCGGCCTGTGCCGGCTGCACATCAACAACGCCTGAAGCTTCAATTGCGGATAGAGCGATCTTTGCACAGCAGAAAACCGCCACCGCCATTACCGTTACAAAAGCACCCTGAGAGCTCGTTGCAGTCGACCGAAACGCACTGGAGCTTCGTGGCACGGCAGTGCGAGAGCGAGCTGGAGCTCGACTAGCAACGGATTCAGCGGCACCCTGAGGAGACACCTGCTTACCGTTCAAACCGCTCTTGATAACCTCGGCGATTTCTTTGGCAACCTTAGCATTTGCGCCACCAGAACTGGACTTGGTAGCCGCAGCAACGGCTGGAGGAATAGGCTGCCCTCTCTTAGTCATCATCTGCGTCATCGCTTTGTGCAAGTCATCATACAACTCGCGTGCTTGCTCTCGTGTTAGTTTCTTCTCAGCCATACTCACTACATGCCACTTTTCTTATTTACGCCCGTGACGTTGTACCGTCAACTCATCAAGTTCCGCCCCTTCTTGCTTAAGGGCGTCATCTCTATACTCTATCAATCGCTTCTGTTTGAGCATCTCAATCGACTTAGCGTCTTTGCTCGCTGCAACATACCTCTCTCTGGCTTCTTCAGCCTCTGCTTGAGCGCGAGCTACCACCTCCTCTTGGCAAGCGATCTCTCGCTTGAGTCGAGCATGGTAATCTCCCAGCATCAGAAGATCCGATGCAGAATACGTGCCACCCTCCGTAACACTGGATTGCAGTGCAGACTGCTCTAACTCCTCTAAAATACGTTGGGCTTGATCACGCGCAGCATTCTTTGCGACAAGTTCTTGACGGGCTTCGTCACGCATCCGCTCTCGAACGTCGAGCACGCGCTGCAGTCGAAATCGGAATCGTTTCATGTACTACTCCTGAGGCGCTACGTGCAGAGCCATCGCCATAGCTTTCCAGCTCTCTTGAAGATTAGAAGGATCACTCGATGCTTGTTTTAGGAAAGCGTTCACTTTGTCAATTCGCCCGACTGCGCGGTCTACTCGCGCGTTCTGTCCTGGCTTGTAGGCTCCGATTGTAATGAGGTCTTCCGCATCTTGATATGACGAGAGGGTGTCTCGCAGCTCAGCGGCTAGCCCCATCAGCTCCTTTGGCACAATATCCGACATTACGCGCGAGATACTCTGCAGGATATCAATCGCCGGAAAATGCCCTTTATGGGCCAGTTTTCGGCTTAAGACTATGTGACCATCAAGGATACCTCTGACCGTATCTGCTACAGGTTCGTTCATGTCATCGCCTTCGACCAGAACCGTATAAAGCCCTGTTATACTTCCTGGCCCTTCACATGTCCCAGCGCGCTCGAGAAGCTTTGGCAGAAGAGAAAACACCGATGGGGTATACCCTCTAGTGCTTGGTGGCTCACCTACTGCAAGTCCCACCTCCCGCTGTGCCATCGCCAGTCGAGTGACTGAGTCAACCATTAACACAACTTTTTTCCCCTGATCTCTGAAGAACTCCGCGATCGCAGTAGCGAGAAATGCGGCTCTGATGCGCAGCAATGCCGATTGATTTCCCGTTGCAACAACAACAACCGAGCGTGCTAGCCCCTCGGGCCCCAGATCTCTCTCAATAAACTCGCGTACCTCTCTCCCTCGCTCTCCCACCAGTGCAATGACGTTAATATCACTTGTGGAATGCTTGGCTACCATCCCCAGTAGTGTCGATTTTCCAACACCGGACCCCGCCATGATTCCTACACGTTGCCCTTCACCGATTGTGAGCAAACTATTTACCGATCGCACACCGAGATCAAAACACTGGTGAATTCGGCGGCGGGTTACAGGATTAGGAGGCTCGGCATACAGCGGCATTACGTTGTTCATGACAGGCAACGGCTGCCCATCCATCGGATTGCCTAACGCGTCGATGACTCGCCCAAGAAGCCCTTCCGATACAAAAGCATTAGCATTTCCATCAACGGCTGTAATAAGCGACCCCGGCGCAACACCCTGCACCTCCCCAAACGGCATCATCAACACCTTGTCGCTTCGAAACCCTACAACCTGAGCAGGAACCTCTTGCAGACCCGTTTTGATAGTTACATGCGAGCCTACCGGCACTGAGGGCCCGGTTCCCTCAATTATTAAGCCGGTCATCTCTGTGACCGTGCCCCTTAATTCATACAGGCTGACCCTATCAATCGCTGTCTGTGCGCGCTCAAAGATACTTTCCATGTTACATCTCTCTCTAGCGGACTTTTACAACCTGCTCAGCAATCCGCTGCCATGCAGCATCAAGATCGTAGTCTACCTCTCCAGCCGAGCTTTCAACGATACATCCAGCTTTGATGGTTTCATCTGCCTCGAATTTCCACGTACCGTCGTACTCTTTGAACTCCTTGTTAAGCTGTAGCAGATTAAAGAACTCAAGATCCTGCGGGCTGACGCGAACTTTCTTAACCTGCGCAGCCCCAGCTAGCTGCAGGGCATCACGAACGATCGCGAGAATATATTCGGGATTGATATCAACGATTGCTCCCACTAATTTCTCTGAAATAGCCACCGCTAGAGTTACTGCTTGATTCTCAATACCATCGAGACTCTCATTTAGCTGCGAACTGATATCACGAAGCACTTCAGCATACCGATTCTCTGTAACCTGCATACGCTCGGCAACCTCAGCTTCTGCAGTTTTTTTGCCCTCTTCAAAAGCCTGCTCACGGGCTGACGCAACTGCTGACTCAAGCTGGCGCTGGTGCTGCTGCTTCATATTCTCTACTTCCGTGAGCTCAACTTCAGTAACGCCCCTTTTTTTTGTAGGAGTAAAATTCTGCTGTCCCCTCGGTGCATGAACACGAACGCCAGAATTTTTGGCATCTTCCAGTCCCCCATAATTAGAGAACATCGGATCAATAACAAGCCCATCCTCACTGGCGGTCTGAAATTGCATCGGCTCGAAGTAATCCTGATTCTCAAACTCGCCCACGATGCGCCAGGCGCTATCTTCATAAGGAGTCGGTTTGTAGGATTCAACAGTTTTGCTATTGGCCTGCTGGTCGCTCGAAGAATTGTTGTCTGCCATTCCTTTCTACCTCCTAGATGCGACCATCATTGAGCCAGTAACGAATGAGCAGTGCTGCCTGTTGAGGATTTTCCTTAACTAAACGAGAGTTCTCAGCCATCAATTCACCAAGCTGCTCTAGGTCAACTGCGGGCTCAAATTCCGGAATTACCGCCTTAGAGCGCTCTGCTTCAAGCTCGGCCTCCAACTCTTGTAATCCAGTTGGCAGGAGTCTCGACAGATCAACCTCTGCCTCTGTTGGTGTGATAAGAAACTTCACCATAGGCCTCAAGAGCACGAACACAAAGAGCAGTAGGGCCAGAACTGGCAAAGCCATCGAGCCAACACGGAAGATTAGATTCATCTGATCGGCTTTCGCTAGCTCCTCTCGCAAACTCTCGTCAGGCTGAAAAAACGGCACATTCTCAACCGTAACCACGTCTCCCCGAGCCGAATCGTAGCCGACCGCAGACTTTACGATTCCTTCAACCTGCGCGAGCATCTCCTGTGGGAGTGGCGCAAAGGTCTTCTGCGCTTTACCGGTTGGCTTGCCATCGGCTCCAACATCCTGCGATTCAGTGTATCTTCCATCTACAAGCACGGCAGCCGAGAGTCGCATTAATTTACCACGAGCCTGTGCAGTTTTCGTTACAGCACGAGACACTTCGAAGTTTTTCACGTTCTCACGTCGAGCGCTTTGCTCGTTTGCACCCTCGGGCGGAGCCAGAAGCTTCGGATCATTTGAAATATTACTCGCCACTCCGGCAACACCGCCCTTACTGTCAGAGCCAGAACCTTCCTCGATACTACGCTCTGATCGTAATACTCGCCCACCAGGATCGAAGCTCTCCTCTTCTCTCTCATTAGCCGAAAAATCAAGGTCTGCTGTAACACGCGCTACCACTTTGCCTGGCCCAAGAACCTTCGCTAACATCGCCTCAATACGTTGGACGTAGCCTTTTTCAACTTCGCGCGCATACTGCAGGCGAGTTGCATCGGCCCCAAGCTCTTCCCCCTCTTGATCCTTTGGGGTAAGCAGATTTCCGAATACATCTATGATAGTAACATTCTCGGGCTTTAGACCCTCAACTCCGCTTGCTACAAAATTTGCGATGCCGCGAATCTGCTTCTTGTCGAGTTCACCACCAGCCCGCAGTTTTAACAACACCGAGGCGCCCGGCTCCTGCGCTTGATTAGCAAAAATTGTCTTCTCAGGTTGAGAGATATGCACCCGCGCCGACATTACAGAATCAAGGGACATGATAGTACGCTCAAGTTCACCCTGCAGCGCGCGCTGCTTCTTCACCATTTCACCCATGGTGGTAGTTGCAAAGCTAGTCCCATCAAACAGCTCGAAGCCAACGGTGCCAGTCTTAGGTAAACCTTCCGCCGCAAGGTTCATGCGCAGCTCGTGAACCGCCTCCGGTGGTGAGATTGAGATCGTGCTTCCCTCAATTCGATATGCAATCTTCATCTCTTTAAGCCGCTCGACAACGCCGGCAGCATCTCCGGTGCTGAGATCCGAATATAGCACCGTATAGTCAGGCTGCGTTGCCAACTTTGACACATACATGATGGCTGAGATTGAGAAGAGAATCAGAAAAGGAAAAAGGATCTTCTGCGCGAGCGGAAGCTTCAAATATCCCTCAAACAACTGAGACGCGACTGCCTTAGGATCGAGTGTTAGTGCCACAATACCTCGTTATGCAACTAATAAATTCTACTAATCAAACCTGTGTTCGGATTACTTCTTCATATGCGCGGATGATCTTTCCACGAATCGCTGACATCAACTGAAAGGCAGTGTCTGCTTTTTCAAGTGCCACCATTGCGCCGTGCGGCGTATACCCATCCTTCTTAAGGGTGAGGCCCTCTATCTGCTGATCTGCTTGATTCTGAAGCTCGTTTACTTCCTGCAGGGCACTTTCTAACATCTGACTAAAGCTTCCGCCCTGCGCGTTTGAGGAGTTACCTGGGGCGCTCTCGCTCAGTGGCTTTACCGCTTGGACCTGAGGAATCATCGCGTTTATTCTGTTTATTGCCATACTAAGTTTCCCTACGCCTGAGTCAGAATTCTGCTTGCTTCGGTTTTTATTGTTCGCGCTGTTTCCACCGCTGAGATATTCGCCTGATAAAGGCGACTAGCTGACATTAGATCCGTCATAGTCGAGATAACGTTGATATTCGGATACGAGACAAAACCGTTTGTGTCAGCATCAGGGTGCTGCGGATTGTACTCTTGTCGTGGAGGTGCACTGTCTTCAACAATCTGAGTAACTTTGGGAGCCATCAAGCTGGCTTTGTCCAGAGCAGATGAAAATGTGCCGGGAATGGTCGTGGCTTCAACACGAATGTCTTTCCGTTTGTATGGGCCTCCTTCAGGGGTGTTGGTAGTCTCGGCATTGGCGATGTTTGATGAAAGTACATTCACCCTCATGCGCGCTGCTGCCATTCCTCGAGCGAGAACCTCTAATGCACTAAACATAGACTATCTTCCCTCCCGAATCGCGGTACGAATCATTCCAATTTGTCGCTTAATAAGCCGAGCTGCACTGGCATAATCGCCACTGTTGGCGGCTAGCCGCCCCATTTGCAAATCAATATCTACGTTGTTGCCATCAGGCTTAGTAATTCCGGAGTTGTCATCGATGTAACGCGAGCTCTGGTTTTTGCCGACATCCAGATGCTCTTGATTGGTGCGAAAGACCGCTTCATTGGTGTCACCAAAAGCGCGGTCTAGCTCCTTTCCAAAGGTGACCTCAACAGCACGGTATTGCGGCGTCTCAGCATTGGCGATGTTAGCTGCCAACGCGTCGTTGCGCTTCCATGTCAGGTCCATAGCCTTGGAAAGGCCAGTCACTGTTCGGTCAAAGATAGTGTCAAGAAGTCGCATATATCCACCTCCGCAAATACATGGTAAGCAAAAGGTATGCTCAGCCATTGCCCAATGCATTCAGCATGTTAACCCCATTTAGGGGCGTCAATTACGTGACACAAGGGATTAGATGTCAGTTTTCCAACATTCGAAGCGGTTAGTTGCAGCAGGAATGGTCTGTCTCGTATTTTTTGGCACCCTTGCCCGCTGCTTAGCGACAAAAGGCGAGCTTTGGCTCGACGAGGCATGGTCGGTCGTGCATATAAGCTCGCTCTCTTCAGCAATTGAAATCTTCACCAAGCTACGCCACGACAACAATCATCTACTAACGAGCCTGTGGATCTATATATGCGGAGTCGAGAGCCCGTCATGGCTCCTGCGAGCCCCTTCGGCGCTCTTTGGCGCGGCAACCTTGCTAGTAATCGCACGTTGGGCCCCCAGATACTTTGGCAAAGCGGTTGCTCAAACGTGGCTCATGCTATGCGCAGCTTCATACCCCTTGACTCTCTACAGCAGCGAAGCGCGCGGATATGCCCTCTTGGTCTTTTGCGCTACTGCCGGATTCCTGCTGCTCTCATCTCTGGTGACTTCGGAAACAGCAGGAACAAAGCGTGTCGTAGCAGCGAGCGGATTTGCCGCTCTGACTTCCATTGGAGCCCTCTCCCATGCTGCCTTTGCGCTCTTCGTTGCACCGGCTATCGTCTGGCTTGGCTCACTTTATGCCACCCGGTTTCAAGCCTATCCCTCGCAACCACCCATCACCTGGCCCTGGCTGCGGATGGCTCTTACCCCTGTGTTGTTGCTTGGTGCCCTCCTTACTGCGCTCTTTTATGGCCATCTAGAGATTGGTGGCGGGCCAGTAGCCCCATATCTACAGGTTTTCTTTACCTATATTTCAACAGCTTTCGGTGGTGACGAGATATCAGCATCGAAGCCTGCCCTAAGCCTTGCACTATGTTTCGCCTCTGGGTGCATCCTGATAGCGCTACTAGCAGAAACCTTTTTATGGGTACGAGAAAAAGATCCAATTGCGGTGCTCGTTGTGTTACTGCTGGCCACGCCTGTAGCAGCGGTAATCCTGCTGCAACCGCACTTTATTCTAGCTCGATATTTTATCTTTCAAGTGCTGATTCTGTATTTAGTAGCCGCCCGGTTCTTGGTACGAGTGTGGAACCAGAACCTGATTGGGTGCGCGGTTACACTTAGCTGCATCGCTTTTTATCTGCTCGGAAACGGGCTTCATACCGCTCACCTACTAACTCAGGGCAGATCCCATTTTCAGGGCATGCTCAATCTGCTACAGCAGTGCACCAACTCTCTACCCACAGCTATCGCAGCTGACCAGGTGTTTCAGTTTAAGATTCGATTGCA
>JBIKWG010000154.1:0-6906 GCA_044356425.1 Bdellovibrionota bacterium
TATGCTCAGCTGCTCAAGACTCCAGGCTCTCAACTTCCACTTACCATCATATCAAACTACGACGGTGCTAGTAGTGCAGCTGAATATGTCGTGCGTGAGACCTTTGAACACCTGGAGATCCTGCCCGATGAGTTTATTGCACAAGATGGGCACCGCTATCGCGCTCAATGTGACTCAACTGCTCTGCCATTTTATCAGGGGGCACTCTTGAGCGGCGCATCTTTGCGGCTGTACAGATCCGAACGTTCTGCCGGAATAAGATAGTGATTTCGGTTCATAGTCTCTGTGGCTGGGATGAGCGGCGTAAGTGTTCCTCGAACAACCACGGCTCGTATGTACCTAAGCTCCATCGCCAGGCTGTCAATCGCAGATGTTGTTGGGGAACCTTTATTTGATTCAAACTGAATTACCGGGCGATCACTGAGCAGCGTTGTCCTCCCTCCCTGGAGCGCTTCAAGCTCATGCCCTTCTACGTCCATCTTGATAAATGATATTCTAGGGCAGCGATTCCGATACTGATCAATAGTAGTGAGCACCACATCAAACTGCTCACTCTTGTGCGCGCAGCTCTGGAGCGTTGCTAGAGCCGGTTCTGGAATCTTGCCATACAGCAGAGGCACCCGTATCTCAACAACCGGTTGCGGGCTCTTTCCAACAGCTGCAACTTCAATGCTCACAGCAGGAAGGCTCCTCGTACAACGAGTTAATTCAGGAATGAGAAATGATAGTGGTTCAAAAGCGATAACGGCACCCGAAGCGCCGGTCAACCGGGCCAGAGCAACTGAATACACCCCCGCGTTCGCTCCGATATCAAGGACGGTATCTCCAGGTGCAACGAATCGCCGCAGCATCCTTAGGTTTTCACACTCATACAGACCCAAAGACGCAGCCGCTCTGATGAGCCTGCCTTTGATAGCGAAATATCGATCACGATCGGCGCCGCACACACCGAAAAAAAAGGCGAATTTCATCTTGAACAAGATCGGATCAAACGGATGTCTGTGAACTGCTTGTGTCTGCTTTTCCGACGTCATGTGCATCCCGTGTCCTGATTTACTTGGATA
Source organism: Bdellovibrionota bacterium (assembly GCA_044356425.1). Classification (GTDB taxonomy): domain Bacteria; phylum Bdellovibrionota_C; class UBA2361; order UBA2361; family OMII01; genus OMII01. Next base: position 1,065 of record JBIKWG010000154.1, read on the forward strand.
CTTGCATAAGGTAGCTTAAAGTGTTCGCATTAACCAGGGAGTTACGTTTGTATGGGTCACCACTACCTCATCACTGGGGGCGCCGGCTTTATCGGCTCAAATTACGCCGATCGCCTTCTTGCAAGGGGAGAACGCGTTACTATTTTTGATAACCTCTCTCGCGCCGGAGCAGCGCGTAATCTCGCCTGGTTGCAACAAAAATACGGCAGCTCACGGGGCTTCAGTTTCATTAAAGGTGACGTGCGAGACTTCGATGCCGTCCAAGTTGCAACTGAAGGGGCTTCAGCTATCGTACACCTTGCGGCGCAGGTTGCGGTCACCTGCTCGGTCCAGAACCCTCGCGAGGATTTTGAAATAAATGCCCTGGGAACTCTGAATGTCTTAGAAGCTGCGCGCCTCTCGTCCCAAAAACCACTCGTCATATACTCCTCAACCAACAAGGTATACGGAGGTCTCGAGCATCACCGAGTTGTTGAAGAGGCAACACGTTACGCACTAGCTGATCTTCCCGACGGCGTATCAGAATCTCACATGCTCGATTTTCACTCTCCATACGGATGCTCTAAAGGCTCCGCTGACCAGTACGTCCGGGACTATGGGCGTATCTACGATATACAAACCGTAGTGCTCCGACAAAGCTGCATCTACGGCCCACGGCAATTTGGCATGGAAGACCAGGGCTGGCTTGCGTGGTTTATGATTCAGATCATGCTCGGTCACCCCCTTACAATCTTTGGTGATGGTAAACAGGTCCGTGACCTTCTCTACATCGATGACCTTATGGAGGTCTTTGACCTCGTCATCTGCAATCCAGCCGGCAGTGCAGGCGAGATATTCAACGTTGGAGGTGGCCTCAGCAACTCGCTGTCCGTCTGGACAGAGCTGCAACCGATCCTAACCTCCCTAAGCGGCAGACGCCCCGATGCGCACCTCAGCTCATGGCGACCCGGCGACCAACGGGTGTTCATCTGCGACATCAACAAGCTGCAACGTGTCTTAGGCTGGCAACCAAAGATTTCAACACAGCAAGGAATTGAGTTGCTCTACCAGTGGATAACCGACAATCAGTCTCTATTTTCATAGCCTTTGTCGCTAACTGTTGAGTTCTTCATGCGTATACTAATGGTGCTTACATACTATCGGCCTCACACAAGTGGGCTGACTATATATGTCGAGCGCCTCGCAAAGGCACTCGCAGCTCGAGGACATACTGTCTCAATTCTCACGATGCAGTATACGCCTAGCCTGCCTCGTGAAGAGGTTGTCGATAACGTTCGGATCCGGCGCGTTCCGGTCTTATTCCGCATAAGCAAGGGCTGCATCGCTCCGCTATTTGGATTTGAGGCGACCAGAGAAGTGCTGCGACACGATGTAATTCACCTTCATCTTCCACAATTCGATGCTGCGGGAGTGGCTCTACGGGCGAGACTCTTGAGAAAGCCTTGCATTATAACCTACCACTGTGACCTTCTGATGCCGCCGGGCCTTATAAGCACCCTCGCTGGGAAGGCAGTCTCTATCATGAATTGGATAGCTGCTTTGGGGGCGCAAAAAATCGTCACATACACCGAGGATTATCGCGACTCATCGAGCTACCTCAAACGCTTTCGGTCAAAATCAGCCGTTACTCTGCCGCCTGTAATCCTTCAAAATCCGGGGGCAACGACTAACGCAGGTGAGCTGTCGACATTCAATCCAGAAAATCGACGGCCAGTTATAGCGATGGCGGCGCGCTTTGCTGCTGAGAAGGGCGTTGAGGTGTTGGCTAAGGCTCTTCCTAAGGTGCTTAAGGCTTTTCCCTCCGCGCTGGTGCTTTTTGCGGGTCAGTTTGAGAACGTACTGGCAGAGCAGGAATATGCAGATCGGGTTCGCCCCATCATCGCTCCATTTGAAGCGAACGGAAGCTGGCGCTTTCTCGGTGTCCTTTCACCAGCTCAGATGGCTTCGTTCTTCAAGGAGATAGACGTCCTTGTTGTTTCAAGTCTTAACTCCACGGAGTCATTTGGACTTGTGCAGATTGAAGCCATGATGAACGGCGTACCGGTTGTCTCATCAGACCTGGCAGGTGTGCGGCAGCCCGTCATCATGACAAGAATGGGGCTGGTAACGAAAGCTGGGGATTCAGACAGGCTGGCAGATGCCTTGATAACAATCCTCTCTGACAGAGATCGCTATGCACACACCGATCTCGACCTTCAGCAGCTCTTCTCGCCGAATACCGTCGCCTCACGCTATGAGGAGCTTTACCGAGAGTGTGCTACGCTGTTAAAACGACCGCTTCCATAAAGCCCCTTCGAAGGGCCACTACGAGGCCCTCTTACGGCGAAATATGGTGACTCGCGGATGGTCGTACACTGAGAAGGCCTCTTCTGCTTTCTGGCTATCCCACTCTAATCTAATTGGACCGATACCAATACTGGGCTTACGGACCAGGTCATATATCTTCTCCCACTCGCGTGTCTCGTTGAACAACGAGTCGTACCAGGCTGCGGTAACGGGATACTTTGATGGCAGCCGACCCATAGATCCATAGCCGCGGTTGCTCGAAAGAATGATATAGTTGACCCCCTGCAGCGTGCTGTTTAGCGCCACCCACTTTTGTTGGGTATCTTCGCCAAATATGCCCAACTCTCTGATAACGTAATTGGCAGTACGAGAGTCTACTGCTAGTGGCAACCCATCATCCCAATGCTCCACCGCAATCACCGATCCTCGGGGAATGTTGTTAACAATCCAGCGTGAGGCCTCCACGCGCGAATGGGGATTGCAATATACAGAGACAAAGGCGAGTGGCCACACCAATATCAGCGCTAACAACGCGCCCCAAGATAACAGATGCCGTGGCAACGAGACCCTCCGATCACTAAGAACTAAGAATCCATGTGCAGCAAGCAGCGCTAAAACAGGATAAATCGGCAGAAAGTAGCGCATAGTGTGTGCAAACCGGCTTCCCTGATAACCAAAGAACAGCACGGACCAAGCACATATAAACAAGGCTAACTGTGCTCGCCAGAGACGCCGTGAGAACAACCCACACAGCGCTAAGACAGAGATTACCGGACCAAGTCCGAACCAGAAGATATTCGATAGCGGCGAAACTACGCGAGTGCTGGCGATCCACTGAACGCTTGGTGGCCACGGCCATTCCTGACGACTTGCAAGCCTTGTAAGCTCTTGAATGTTTGCTATGAACTGCGGGCTAACAGACAAACTAAGGAGACTTGAGCTTTCAAAGAGGTGCGGATCACCAACACGCAACGCACATACCCCCGTTACTGCCATTAAACTCACTCTCACCGCCGCAGCTTTAAGCAGCCCACACGCGGCAGCCGTGGTCAACGGCAGCGTCACAGGCATGAGCACCACTGCACATACAAGGGGCACAAAAAACAGTGCTGATATCTTGCAGGCTAAGGCGACTCCTAGACCGGCTCCAGCCAGAGCAACCCAATAAAGTCTCGCTGTAGTGCGCGAATATAGCGCAGCCATGAGTGCGAAAGCGCACCCTGCATTGAGAAAAGTATCAACAGTGTAAAAATGCGAGAGCTGGATCGGCAGCACAGCAACGGAGTACACAATTCCGAAAATAGACGGCACAATTCGTGGCCAGGAGTAAATCTGAGAGATCGCGGCAATAGCAAGAAACCAGCACAGCAGCGCGAGCATGTCTGCAGACGCGCTCATTACACGCCCTACCTTCATGTATCCAGTGTAGTGGTCCTGACCGATTACCTTGGCGACGAGTTTCACGACAGTGATTGGAAGTGTTCCATACACGAAGAGGGGAAACTGTCTGCCACCTGATGCATTTTTTACGTTATAGGGGTTTAGTGGCGAGCGATTGGGATCAAGGTACTCTGAGAAACTTTTCGGCAAAGAGGTGTCGTTGCTAACCATCGCCATAAAACGCTCGTCAGGATGCAGCGCGTGGTAGCCATCCCAGCCATTGCTATACAGGCGTGGCACAGCTGCAATTAAAAGAACACATAGCAAAACGATCCACTTAGCCTTCGCCATACCCTCTCCTTCTACCAACAGCCCCGTTATGGCGGCTCTTACTCTAGATCGCCGGCGGCATGCACGACTTAAGCCGAGTTACTCTACAGGCTTCCTGGTGCCACAATACCAGCTGGATAGACATGCCTACCAGAGCGCCAAGAGCGCACCATACAAACAACGTCAACGAAACACCCTTTACAGAAGTGACCTGCCATATCATGCGCTGTAGCGCGGCCTCTGGCGCACCGTGCCCTACCGGAATCTTTGAAATGCTCCACGCGGCATTAGCCACGAGCCCACATATCGCACAAAACGCCACAATACTGGTAGATAGCCAGGGCGGCAGCTCCCGCAGCGCGCGCACTATGCAGATAGCGATTACTACATACACCAACATCAGATAACGCGGATTAAATGCTCCGTATCCCGTCGCGTGAACTATCTGTTGAGCGTATGAGAGTAGTACCACGACGCCCAGCAGCACACCGCAGAGCCACTGCTCAACGTGCAGAAGCCTCCGACAGCGGAAGATGGCAACCGCATACAGTGTCATCAATCCCGTAATTAGTGGCCCGACAACATACCACTGCAAAGAGAACGGCAGATATCCGTAGGGCCATACCACAGGAAATATCCACATCCGCAGTTCGGATAAAACCCGGAACACGTCTTTATACTCGCGCTTGAGAACCACAGCCCAGCTCTGCGGAGCAACTCGCGTCCAGGAACCGCTGAGAGTATAATTTCTCCAATAGAACCAGCCAATAGTCAAAACTACTGCGCTAAGCACTACCGCTATTGGAACTATACTTCTTTGCAAAGATCTCTTCACTCCAAGACGCTGCACACACAAATAATTGAGCCAGACAGCGCTACAGCCGATCAACACAATCCCTATGTGCGTCGCCCGACTAGCCATACCCAGAGCTGATACGGTGGCCAAGCACAGCGTCAGATGACGCGAGGGCCCTTCATAAAGAATGCGCCACGACAACCCGATACCGAGCACAGCGAAAAGCAGCGCTAAAGCATCGTTGAAAATCAGGCTAGATATCTTTATGAAGGGCAAAAAACTGCAGAAGACCGCCGGAATTCCGATGCGATAGAGCATTGAGCTGCCGTCGATCACCCCACCTATCCAGATCAGAGCGAGCACGCATACCAAACCAATTCCGACATTTACCATACGAGCTGCCATAGCTGCCGCGTCAACATCCCCCTCAACATCAATAAAATATCGCGTCAAGGGAGCCTGCAGCGCATAATACAGCGGAGGATGATGAGCCACAAACTGCACCGGTGGCGGCTTCTTATAAAGCGGAATCTTGGCTCCTTCATGAAACTGAGGAAACCGCCCGTGCCCAATATGCCATGCATAATCGAGGTGCAAGCGCTCATCGGCACCACCAAAATAAGGAACGGTTGCAGCGCATAAGAACGTTAGACAGCCTACACTCAATAACGTTGAAAAAACGAGCGCGCGGCTATGTTGATAAACTTTTCCGAGGCTCATTTCATTGCTCTCTACATCGACCACTTACGCACCTTCCTGGCTGCCCATCTTCGTTCTGTAGGCGCACCCATCCAAGGATGGTAGTAAAAAAGGAACGGCAAGGAAAGGAACAACCCGTGGGCTATTGCAGCATCGCGACAGCTTAAGGCACGCGGGTCTGATGAGCTTCTCGGATGATTCGATTAAACCTACGCTGGGCTCCCCTGGATAGACGTTGAGGATGCAGAGCCCGAGGATTGGGCAGAACAGATGCAAGGGCTGCCGCCTCAAAAATAGTCAGGTGCGCTGCTGATTTGCGGTAATATCGCCGAGCCGCAGCCTCTATTCCGT
>JBIKWG010000223.1:0-5038 GCA_044356425.1 Bdellovibrionota bacterium
AGGTGATTACGGGAAAGTGCGAGCAGGCCAGCAAGACGTCGCCCTGGGAGCCTTCGATTACCTTCCGATGGTATGCACGTTGCAGCTCAAGAGTCTTAGCATATTCAACGGTACCTAGGTCGTAAACCTCAAGCTCCAACAATCCGTCTTGCCTACTCTCCATTTTGGTGCTCAAAAGCTGCCGCCGGCCCACGTAACATTCCACCGGCGGCAGATTAATGTGAACTTCAACGCCCCACTAAAAGTTAATTGGTCGTCCAAGCGCAAGGCCCATTGCTTCCATCACCGCCTCTGAAAGCGTTGGATGCGGATGCACAGTATCAAGAACGCTGGCTGCTATTCCCTCATGTGAGCGGATGATTGCTGCTTCGCTGATCAGCTCGGTCGCTTCAGCGTGTATGATGTGCACGCCGAGCACCTCGCCGATTTCATCGTCGATGATTACCTTCACAAAACCGTCCTGCTCTCCAATTGCGATGGCTTTTCCAACAGCAGAGAATGGCATTTTGCCGACGCGATATTTGATTCCTTTTTCTTTAGCAGCTCTCTCGGTGAGGCCAACCGAAGCTACCTGAGGCTGGCAGTATGTGCAGCCAGGGATGTTGTCGTATTTCATGGCATGCTTTGATTTGCCCGAAGCAACTTCAGCGGCAATAAGCCCTTCGTGGCTTGCTTTGTGCGCTAAGGCTGGGCCACCCGCTATGTCACCGATTGCATAGTGGTGTGGTACAGTAGTGCGCATAAACTCATCAACTTTGATAAATCCGCGGTTTGTTTCAATGCCTACTTTCTCAAGACCGATATTCTCGGTGTTGGGTAAAATTCCAATGGCAATTAGGCAAGCATCTCCGCTCCATTTCTCTTCACCTGTTTTAGCCTTGAGAGTTGCCGACACAGTGTCGCCAGTCCGCTTGAGATCTTGGACGCCAGTGCCTGTACGGATAATCATACCGTTTTTCACCAGGGTTTTTTCGAGGGTCTGCGCAACTTCGGTATCCTCTACCGGTAATATCTGGTCGACCATCTCTACAACGGTTACCTGAGTGCCGAGAGAATTAAAGAAGTAAGCAAACTCCATTCCAATCGCTCCAGCGCCAATTACTAAGAGCTTTTTGGGTAGGCGTTTATTTTCGAGGATAGTTCGTGAGGTATGCACAACTGATCCGTCAATCTCGATATTCGGAAGAGGACGTGGACGTGCGCCAGTGGCGATCAGAATGTCTTTAAAATCGTAGGTGACCGCCTTCTTTGATGAGTCAGTTACTACAATCTTGTTGCCCTTCTCGAGCACTCCGTTTCCAGAGATGACCTCAATCTTATTTTTGCGCATGAGGTAGCTTACGCCGCCAGAGAGCTTGTTTGCGACTTCGCGAGAGCGCTCAATGATTCGCGGGAAATCAACGGTAAGTTGGCCCGTGCCGAAGCCGAACGAGCTGGCATGTTTCATATCGTTATAAAGCTGGGCTGAGCGGAGCAATGCCTTAGAAGGAATACACCCCCAGTTCAGACAAACGCCTCCAAGCGCTTCACGCTCGACTATAGCAACTTGGCGTCCAAGTTGAGCTGCACGAATAGCCGCTACATATCCACCAGGTCCAGAACCGAGCACAATAAGGTCACGAGATTGACTTGCCATAGACTAGAACTCTCCTTGAGATTAGTGAGAAGTGCTACAACGCCGGACAACAGCAGCCATTTGAGCCCAGACTCTTGTAGTTCATCATCAGACTTCTCTGCATCGGTGTACCATATTTTTGATGGCTTTTAATAGATCACTTCCCAGCTACGGTTAACGGTAGGTTTCACCCTTCAACACCCGCTTTTACTATTGACTCTTCAAGGCAATTTAGAGCAATAACGGCAGTCTACGAGTTGCTTTACAGCGGTCTTTATGAATGAAGGGAGACATTCGCGTCTGACGATCCCGTTTGCCGAGCTCAAGCTGTCTTTCTCACGTGCAGGCGGGCCAGGGGGGCAGAATGTCAATAAAGTAGAGACTAAAGTTACGGTAGCTTTTGATTTTGCATCTTCGGCCGCCCTACGAGAGGCAGATAAAGAGCGTTTACGCGCTAGCAAGGTAATCCAGCGTTATCTTAATTCTGATGGTTTTCTCGTGGTGTCTGCGCAGGAGCACCGAAGTCAGGCGCGAAACAGAGATGCTGCAATCAAGAAAATTCACGAGCTGATTGTGGCCGCTTTGCGGCCGCGAAAGAAACGGATTCCAACATCAAAAACAGCCGCGAGTAACCGGCGGCGACTTGAACAGAAGCAGATTCGCTCTGTTGCCAAGGTTGGTCGTCGTCGGGTCGCTAGGGATCGCAGCGAATAATCGGAACCCTGTGTTCGGCAACGATGATAGAGATAACGTCCTGCCACGTTTTGACCCATAAACTGCGCCGTGTCTCGTGAACCAATAGAGACGAGCTCTCATTTTTCTGCTTTCCAATGAGATTGGTGACCAATTTCTTCATATTAGCCACAGCATCATTTTATGGCTGATACGGTAGCTTTATTCGTTGTCGCCGCCTAGGCTATTGATTCAATTGGTTTATTCGTGATGGATACACTCTTTTTATATATTGATTATTATTTGTATATGTCGATTGTTGTTGCTTGACGAAAATCTTAGGCGGGACAAGCCCTTACCCTTCTATCTAAAGTCTACTACAGAAAATGCCGTCCCCTCTGAAGGGACCCTATCCGATTTGTGGGGATTGATACATGAAAGGCATAACGTTGCTTGGGCTGGTAGCAAAATTGCTTCCTCTCTCTCTCTCTCTCTTGTCTATGTAGCTGCGCTGCCTGCTCAAGCACAATCCAGTCGCAGTTCATCAACTAATAGCACTCCCGGACTTAGAGTGACTCCCACCGCTGTACCATCAGCCGTGGCACGCTCTCAAAAGAACCAGGTATACTCCAATAGTTGTCTTGCTCCAATCTATGAATCAATGAGTGGAGGTGTTCCTTATACGAGCGCGTGCGAGAGGAAGTGGATCCGTGGGAAGTATGTATGTCGCCACTACGCGCGCGACTTCTGCCAGGAGATTCTTCCTAACGGCAGTAATCAGGTGATTGGGAGTGGTTGTTGGCCTTTGTCTATTCTGTTAGGGCCACAAATAGCTAATTTTTTGAACTCGGTGCGGTGTCTCCCTGCTGTATGTAAAGACGCGAATTTTTTAACTGGCCACGTCATGAATGTTTTTAGGTCAGGAGGACAGGAAGTCATAGACAGGTACGGCGAAGTAGCCTTCTCGGTAGTTGAACCGCAAGAAGGCGATGGCAGCTATGCTGTTATATGCAGTTGGAGACAGAAATCACTTGAGCCTAAAATTCCTGTAGATTGTAGGAAACAAATTTTAGGTCGCTACTTTGCGGAGCAAGTCGCTTGCGGTTTCGAGTATGATTTTAAAGTCTGGGGCCTCGATGATTTTAGAGCTGAAGTGGCTAGGCAGGATAAAGAGTATTACTCTGAAACCTCAAAGCCATAACACCCCGCTCATAAAAGTGAAAAGGGCAGCGTCACCTGTATCCCACGTAGAGCGCCCACCTTCCAGGTCCTCCAGAAATGTATTTTAGTCACTCGTAATCTTTTGGCGAAGGCCATGTGGTGAGCCTGTCGAACCATAAGCCTTCGCGCTCGAGTTTGAATAAAGGGGACGCTACTGCTCTGGAGAAAAGGGGTAGCATCCCTTTTATTCAAACAGGTTCCAATCGTGATGCAAGGGGCGAACGAATAGAATTTCTCACTGTAGGTGAACCCACATGTTTGGACGTTCAAGTAGCAGGCGCACCAGCACCTCTTCTTTCTCAGGCGATACTAGCGGGGCGATGATGCAAAGGATCTCTTCGTATCGGTGGGATTGCGGTGTGCTTTCGCATGTACTAGCAGTATATGCAGCCGCAATTAGTCGTTGAATGTAGGGTATCTGTTTCATAGAGCACATCACTATTCCACGTTAGTAGCGGCAGAAAGCGAGGATTGCTCCTGCTGCCTAAGCCGCGAGTCCTGTGTTCAAATGCTACTAGCCTCGATGTAGAACAAGGAGCTTGGCGTGTCAGAGATGTGTTGATCCTCATAGTGCTGCTGGTGGGGCTTCGGCGCAGCAGCGTTGGGCCCGTTTGCAGGATCTCTGAGGGTTTACTCTACGACGGTTCGTAATTGATTAAGAGAGAGGATCTTAATTACCCCAGGCTTCGTGAGATCAAGTAAGCCTTCACGCTCTAGATTTTTGGTGACACGAATGGCAGTCTCAGGTGTGGTGCCAGTCAGATCGGCTAGCTCTTTGCGAGTGAGAAAGATGCGTGTTTGGTCAGCGCTCGAAGCTGGGCGGCCGAAGCGTGGTGCCAAGGCGAGCAGGGCAGAGACGATGCGGCTTTCAACTCGGGAATGGGCAAGACCCAACGCGAGTGCGTTAACTCGACGTCCACGTTGCATCAACTCGAGCGCTACTCGGCGATACACAATTGGATTTCGATCTATGGTGGCACGCAGCTGGGGAGTCGGGATAGCTAGAATTTTCGCATCCGTCTGCCCTCGAATCGATGTGTCCATCTCAACAGGATCCAGCGCGCGCAGAATGCCCGTACTGTCGCCCGGTATAAGAAGGTCTAAAGTTAGCTCCTTTCCGTGAGCAGTTGATTTTACAACAGCCAGTCGACCTGAAAGCACCATGAAACCAAAATGCGGACGTTCGCTGTCCATTGATACGTACTCACCCGCTCCTACATCTTGAACAACAGCGACGTGTGCGAGGTCGTGCAACTCTTTAATCGGCATCCCCTCAAAGAGCGAGATGGCCTTTATGCCCTCATATTTGTATTCATCAACTCCACTAGGGAGGGTGACCCCCTCCACTGTACCCTCGGGAATGACAGAGATCTCCTCAGTGGCTTCAGCGATTTGAGGAGCACGCGACAGCGCCATCTCGATATTCGCGCGCAGCTCATTCGGTTCAAATGGTTTAATGATGTATCCGAAGGGGCGGGTCAGTTTTGCTCTCTGCAGCGTTGTTTCATCTGCGTGGGCGGTAACAAAGAT
>JBIKWG010000224.1:0-5022 GCA_044356425.1 Bdellovibrionota bacterium
GACCGCTGTCACATATCGATCCACTATTGCGCCCATGTGCCCGAGAAGGATGTTGTGTTTGGTTTAGGCATCACAAGGACCGACGGATTAACCGTGTATGGAACCAACACCGACATAGAGCGTGTGAAGCTGCCCGAGATCAACGGGTCTGGCACTATAGAGTGCGAGATATCGCGCTTGGGGCTTCTGGATGGTGCTTATACGTTAGATGTTGCCGTGCACAGAGTGGATGGCTACCCCTTCGATTATCACAAGTCTGTGCTGCATTTCTCGGTTAGAAACGAGGCCAAGGAAGTTGGGGTGCTGTCTCCACCGCATGCGTGGCGGCACAATGGTCTTGAGTTGCAACTGGGCGAGGCATTGTAATGGAACGTATCTTTCGAGAGCTCTGGGGTGCGCGTGCGTTGGTTGATGCACTGGTACGACGGCACGTTGCCACACGGTATCGCGGGTCGCTGCTCGGCTTCTTGTGGTCGTTCATGAACCCGCTTTGTCTGATGGCGGTGTACACCCTCGTGTTCCATTACTACATGCGATTTAACGGCGGTGAACACTACCATCTGATGGTTTTTGCGGGGCTGCTCCCCTGGATTTGGACCAGTAGTGCGCTGGCTGAGGGGACTTCATCGCTGGTGAGCAGCGGGCACTTAATCACTAAGTCGCTCTTTCCAGCACATGTATTGCCATTTGTTAGTGTTGTGGCCTCGCTTGTGCACTTCGTGTTGGCACTGCCGATATTAGCTCTATTTATGTGGTTTGCTGGAGTGCCTGTTCCAGGTAGCTGGATGGTGCTGCCACTTCTTCTGGTGGTGCATGCGGTGTTCTTGCAAGGGTTAGTACTGGCGTTAAGTGCCCTGAATGTCTTCTATCGCGATGTGCAGCACTTGGTCAGCAACGTATTAACATTTCTCTTTTTTCTGTGCCCGGTTGTTTATCCAGCCACCACAGTGCCGCAGCGGTTCCGTTTTCTTTTAGAGTTAAATCCACTAGCGCAGCTTACAGAGTTCTATCAGTTGGTGCTTATTAACGGCGAGCTACCACCGCAGGCCAGCTTTTTTTATGTGTGTGTAACTGCTACGCTCTCGCTGGTAATTGGATGCCTCGTTCACGAGCGTTACAGAGAGCATTTTGCCGAAAGCCTATGAGCACTACTCGCCCGATTCACCAGCTCGTGCATACCCTTAGCTACGGGGATGCGATCTCTACGGAAGTCCTCGGGTTGCAGCGCGCGCTTCGCGCACTTGGCAGAGAGAGTGAGATATTTTCAATACACGAGCATCCGCGCCTCAAGGGGCGCAGTACCCACTACTCGGCTTTAAGCGCGGCTAGCGGGCCGCATGCGGGCGCGGCTGACCTGATTCTGCACTACTCGTTAGGTTCACCCTTAAATGCGCTGTATACGCAGTGGAATAGGGGGCGTCGTGTGTTGATATATCACAACGTAACACCGTCCAAGTGGTATGCGGGTATCAATCAGCGCGTAGCCGCTGACATCGAGCAGGGTTTGAGTGAACTTCCGGCACTCTGCGGGTTATCCGACGCCTTGTGGGCTGACTCTGATTTTAATGCGCGCGAGCTCGGGCAGATTGGCTATCAGGCATCGGTGCTTGACCTGTCGGTGGACCCCGAGCGCTGGGAAGCTCCACGAAATGAGGGGATATTCTCGTTAGTGCGCGGCTCCCCTGGTATTCATCTGTTGCACGTCGGGCGGATTGCGCCAAATAAATGCATCGAGGATATCATTAAAGCTTTCTATTTCCTGAATCGCTTCATTCAGAAAGAGAGTCGGCTCTGGCTCGTTGGAATTGACACCGACACAGAGCTTTATTCATTCGCGCTGCGCAGGCTCGTTGCAGCACTGGGAGTTGAACACGCAGTTGAGTTCGCCGGGTGTCTTGCGGATGAGGAGGTGCGCTCATTGTATGAAGCATGCTCTGTCTATATGTGCATGAGTGAGCACGAAGGGTTCTGTCTTCCTATCATAGAAGCGATGCACTTCGGCATGCCAGTCATTGGATATGACGCCGGAGCCTTAGCCCAGACAATTGGCACCGGGGGGATAGTTGTTAAAGATAAGAAGCCTGCTCACCTCGCTCACCTGGTTGCTGAACTTGCAACGGAGACTTCCCTCAGACAAGAGCTCGTTGCGCGCGGAAAAGAGCGCGTTAAGCAGTTTCATTTTGACGCGTTCTCGCAGCGCGTAAAGCACCTCGTGTCGTTGATCGATGACTCCGTTTCAACGAGGCATGCGGTATGATATCTGTTGGCCTCGATGTGAGTGGGTTGGATCCGACTTTTAAGTCACATGCCCATCGCGGCATCGGCCGCTATGTACAGGAGCTGAGTAATTATTTCGTCCAGCACCCCTCGCGCACGGTATCAGTCGGCCACTTTGATCATGCAAAGGTTGCCAACCAAGGGTTATGTGCGCAGGCGATACGGCTCTTGCCATTTGGCCGGACAACAGCCAGGCAGCAGCTACTGTATCCCCTCAAGCTGAGTGGCGCTGCCATGCGTGAGTTCTCCTTTTTGCATTTCCCTGCGCACATGGATGCCCCTGCCTGGACGGCAAAGCCTTACGTGCTTACCGTGCTGGACCTCATTCCGCTGGTGCTTTCAGATATGTACCGTGCAAATCGTCCGACCTGGAGATTCACGTTTGCCCGTTGGCTTGAGCTTCGTGCTATTACCAACGCGGCGCTGTGTATTGCGATTAGCGAGTGCACAGCACGCGACCTTACAAGGCTTCTTGGTGTTCCTCCCGAGCGAATTCGTGTTACGCCCCTCGGTGTGGATAGCTCTTTTTTTTCGTTGTTTGAGCAGCGTGGTTCGCACGCTCGGGGCGCAGCGGTCCGTCAGCGGCTGGGTATACCAAGCGGGTGCCCACTAATTCTCTACGTGGGCGGTCACGACGAGCGGAAGAATATCGCCACTCTCATAGATATCGTAAGTAGAGTGCGGGCGGGCCTATCGGTCTCTGAAGAAGCTAAGCCGCGCTTGGTGCTTGCTGGGCGAGTGCACTCTGAGGCAGAGCGCGAGCGTCTTGCTACTGCTCTCAAGCGATTTGGCATGGAGCGCTACACCTCAGAATTGGGTTTCGTTGCAGACCCCGATCTGAAGGAGCTGTATGCAGAGAGTGCCTTGTTTCTCTTTCCAAGCCTCTATGAGGGCTTCGGTCTTCCATGTCTTGAAGCTATGGCTGCCGGAGTGCCGGTTGTGAGCTCCGGTACCTCCTCAATGCCTGAAGTGTTAGGTAATGCAGGAGTTATGTTTGATCCCCTCTCGCCGCACGAGGGTGCTCAGCGTGTGCTGGGCCTCCTCGAAGATCCGGCGCTCGCGGCCCGCCTAAGCCGCGAGGGGCATGAACGTGCGCGTCTCTTTACCTGGCAGCGTACCGGAGAGTTAACGCGGGATGCCTACGAATACGCAGCTACGCTGATGCACAATAGGGGCGTTAATTTGGGTGCGCAGGCCCAGCCCAGCCATACTTCAGCGCCTGAGGTTTTGAGAGGCTGAGGTGAGCGCAATGAAAAATCGCTTACACAGCGCTGGACACACCTGCGCGCAGAGAGCTTCTGTCTGGAGTGAGTTTTTATTTCTGTCAGTTGTTGTGGCCCTTGCGGCGCTGCTGAGGCTCGATTTCATGCGGGCTACGAACTACGTAATTGACGCCGACGAGGCGATCGTTGGCTTGATGGCAAAGCACATCATCGAGGGCGCTCCAATTCCTGTGTTCTATTATGGACAACACTACATGGGTTCCCTTGAGGCCCTACTTGCTGCGGTGTCGTTTACATTTTTCGGGGTGAGCTCGTGGGCATTACAGCTTGTGCCGTTAACCTGTTCGTTGCTGTTGGTGGTTGTAATGTATCTCCTGGGGCGCGAATTCGGTGGGCGGTTCGTTGGGCGGGCGTCCGCGCTTTTGACCGCGGTACCCCCCGTAGCGCTTGTTGTATGGAGTGTTAAGGCGCGTGGAGGGTTCATAGAGATCCTCCTGCTTGGCGCGCTGGCGTTGTTTATTGCCGTGCGCTGGTGGAAGGGGCGGGCAGAGAATACAGAGCTTCCAATCTGTTTAGGCCTCATTCTTGGAATCGGATTTTGGACCAACAACCAGATCATTTATTTCATCGGGCCCATCGGGCTCTTTTCAGCTCTATTTCTAGGCGGCGAGCTTATCAGGCGGCGCGCTTCGGTGGTCTCGCTAGTAAGAGTACTTGCCTGCGGTACGGCTGCCTTTTTTGTGGGAAGTGCGCCGTTTTGGATCTACAACATAGAAAGGGGCTTCCCGTCACTTGGGATGTTTGGTTTCGCCTCACCAGCCGAGATCTTTACTCATACTCAGGGGCTATTTAGCGCATCACTTCCAATACTCTTGGGAGCCAAGCATTTCTGGGAGCTAGAGCCAGCCTATCAGGGTGCAACCGTTGTCACCTATCTGACCTATGGCGTGCTTGCAGTGTGGTTGTTCTGGATGCGCAGGAATGAATTATGCGCGCTCATCAAAGGTCGTCCACAGTTCTCGCAGCCAATAGAGCTACTGGTTCTGTTTGCACTTTTTAGTTGCTCTGTTTTTGTTGTCAGCACCTTTGGTTGGCTCGTACAAGCTCCGCGGTATCTGCTGCCGCTTTACGTAGCTATCTTTATTTTGTGTGGCTACTGCGCCCATCGAGTAGCTGAACAAAGTCGGGTATGGGGTGCTGCCGTTGTTGCCGTCTTGGTGAGCCTTAATCTGCTCTCAGCTTACGCGGGAGGAAGGGCAGTGCCTGGGGAGCCTGTTGTATTCCAGGGTGAGCGCGTAGCGCGTGATCACTCAGGGGTCATTGCTGCCCTCGATCAGCTGGGGATTCGCCACGTGCGGACAAATTATTGGATAGGATATCGCTTAGCATTTGAAACCGATGAACGCATAACCTTCTCGCTTTTTGGGGCACCTTATCAGCTCCGTCTTCCGCAGTATGAAGCTGCCGTCGCAAGGCAACAGCGCAACCTTGCCCCAATTCTCACAGTGCCTGCCGAGGCGGC
>JBIKWG010000225.1:0-5021 GCA_044356425.1 Bdellovibrionota bacterium
CTTGGAAATGACTACATCGTTATGAGGCGCAGAGAGCTCACGTGCCGGCTTACTTCTGCCGAGGCGCAGAGAATTTGCCACCGAAACCTTGGGGTCGGATCTGATGGTATCTTGGTTCATGAAGAAAACAGAGATGGAATTTTCTATCTTCGAATCTTTAATCCAGATGGGTCTGAAGCCGAGAAGAGTGGGAATGGGCTGCGTATCTTTGCACGCTACCTCTGGGATAATAAATTCATATCAGCAGAGCCGTTTAAGATTTATACTGCCGGAGGTGTTGTTACCGCTCAGGTTGCTGCTGATGGGCGTCAGGTAACAGTAGAGATGGGGCGCGTGAGGTTCTCAAGTGGTGCGATTCCAGTTGTTGGTCCTGAGCGTGAAGTTGTGAACGAGGCGATAGTTGTTGATGGCAGAGAGTTCCTTTATTCAGCTGCAACTATCGGGAATCCTCACTGTGTTGTTACGAATGCCGAGGTTACGGCTCAGGAAGCGTGTCGCATAGGCCCACTTCTCGAGAATCATCCTAACTTTCCAAAGCGCACGAATGTACAGCTTTTAAAGGTAATCGACCGCAGCACGATTCAGTTAGAGATATGGGAGCGAGGGGCTGGCTATACCTTGGCGTCGGGCAGCAGCAGCTCAGCAGCAGCCTCTGTTGCGCATCGTTTGGGGCTGGTCGACAGTGATATAACTGTTTGTATGCCAGGCGGATCTCTCTCGATAAGCCTAACAGATAGCTACGATGTCACCATGACGGGGCCAGTAACGCGCATCGCCGTGGGTGAGCTTTATGCGGAGGCTCTTTAGAGTGGTAGCTACTCCACTCTATCGATAATATATGCAGCAAAACCTGCCAATCGAATAATTTTAGGATCTTCGTCTCGGCTATTAAGGCGGTGTGATCGGCGCTCTGTAGGGGTCCCTTGACCTGCTTCGATGTCTCTACTGGCATATCTTTGACTTTACCTAACCTGTGTCGCGTAGATAGTGGCGTTCAGCATGATAGTGGTTAGTGCAGCACTGCTGCTGCAGTCTGCATACTGGTTGAATGAACTCTCATATCCGCACTCAAAGTCTCGTTGTTGCTCAATCTCTATACTGCCGCAGTTTGAATCAGATGCGGAAGGTGCTGCAGAGCGTATGCCTAAGCCTTCTGGTAGCTGGCTGTGCTCAGATGTATGCAGAGAAGCGTCCGCAGCTGTATCCGAACGATAAATTAAATCGCACGCCATCAAATCAGGCACGAGCAGATGTTGACCGATGTATCTCCCTTGCGGATAGCTATATTGATGATCCAAATAAGTATACTGAGATCGCTAAACAGGGTCTCATTGGTGGTGTAGTAGGGGCGGGTACAGGGGCTGTTGCCGGCACCATTATGGGCGAGGCCGGCAGGGGCACCGGAGCAGGCGCGGCTGTTGGCGGGATCCTAGGAGTGTTAAGGGGGCTTAGTCATATGAACGATTCGTTGAGCATTGCCTTCATAAGCAGGGCTACGAGGTTATCGGGTGGAGCGCCTGAGAAAAAGTAAGCGTAGACCGAACTGGGATCTCACCACAGAGCTAGGTGGTTCCAAGCGCCACCATACAGATACCTGCTAGCATGATGCAACCGGCGAATAGGCGGTGTTTAATATCCTGCTCTTTAAACACCACCCCTCCCAAAACTATTGCCAGCAGCACGCCAATTTGAAGAGCGGCTGCAACGTAGGCCGATAGAGCGTATGAAAATGCTGTGTAGGAAAGCGCTCCAGCTACTCCCCATCCTGAGCCGCTGAGAATAATAGCCCACACTGATGAGCGCGATAAAGATGCGCCAGGGAGCAGAAAGCCGTGTCGCAGAACGATCGCCGCAAAGATAAACCAATCAACAGTAAGGATGAGGGTAAAGAACAGGATACCAGAGGCGTGTTGAGAAGTGTTTTTTTGCACCACCATAATAATAGCGCCAATCAGGGCAGCTAAGACCATCATCTGGCACCCTTTGTTGCGCCGCAGGAGGTAGATTGGAAGCATCGCATGCTTTCTGTAAGGCGGTTTAGTGCCGAGCAGGTAGGCTCCGATCACTATGGTGACTACTCCCGCGGCTCCGAGAAGGCTCGGCACCTCTCCAGAGAGGATGTACGCAGCAATCGTGACAAAAACCGGAAATACCGCAGAGAGAGGCTTTGCAAGAGAGAGATCGGTTCTTTTGATTCCGTACATGAAGCACAGCTCACCGGCTACCCCGCTCACGGCACAGAAGACAAGCGGTGCCCAAATTGCTTGGAGATTAACAATCGGTGACTCGATGAAAATAAGGTAAGCGCCATTTATGAGCAGCGCACAGCTCATCGAAGATAGTATTATTCCTGACGCAGATAGAGTCTGTGAGAGAGCCTTTTTGCCCAGGTCCGAGAGGGTAAAGATGATGCTAGCGACAACGGCTAGAGTTATGCCAATCATATGTTTCGTTGCTACGTTGATTTTTCTGTGTAGCGGCCAGTCCTAACGCCAAGGTGTTTGTTTCCTGCCTGTAGCTTAACCATGCTGAGCAAACTAAACAACAGTGTTACCTGAAGAGCTTCAGGATATCTGCTGACTGTGTCGCTGCAGTCTGTGCGCTAGCAGCAGTAAGGCCAAGAGCAGCAGCGGTATCCAGGCAAAATAGTGTTGCTGTGCTGGAGTGCAGAGAGTTGATACAAGGATTGAGCCAATCAGCGCGGTTGCCAGGCCTCCACTCAAAACGATCCGAGTGCTTAGCTTGGGCGTGTGCCACGCTGAATAGAGCAGGGATAGTTGACCCAGCACCAACACTGATTGATCGAACAGCCAGCCGTAGCCGCAGAGAGCAAGCGAGAGACAAAGAAGCGGGGGAGTCAGCTGTCCCAGGAGTACGGGCTTTTCTGCCCGTTTGAAAAAGTAAGCTGTGACGAGAAGTAACGATAGTAGCGGTATAACATAGAGGGGCCAGATAGGGGGATATCCGTAAAGTTGCTCCAATCCGATGCGAAGCAGGCTTGGAATCGTTGCGGTTTTCCACATCTTCATCGGCACCGCACCCGGACCAACGGGAGTCGCCCCTAAAGCGGCATGCCACTGGGAAATGGCCTCTGGCCAGAGCAGGTAGGTGAGTGCGATTGTGGCTGTGCTTATACAGCCGAAGCCCAGGAGAAATGATTGACGCTCTTTCGGCTGTAGTGCGTGGAGCCATGCTATCGCAAGCGGAAGTAGCAAGATGAAGAGGTGCGGCTTAACAGAGCAGAGCCACGTTATTGCCCCCGCTGCAAACAATCTGCCTGCTGCAGCAAGGTACAGAATCATGGTGCAGGCCAGTGCAAGCAGGATGCTCAGTTGGCCCAACGCCAAACTCTCTACAATTGGCCGAAAAAAAATCACGCCACACGCAGATACAATAAGTGGCGGCGCCGTAACGCCGAGAGCTCTAGGCGCAGTATAAGCGATTGCTAGCAGTGATAGTAGCGAGCAGATAAACCAGGCACACGCTGCCTCTTGAAACGATAAGAGTCCGAATGGTGCCACTAAGAGCGCTGTCCAGGGTGGGTTCCACATCAAGATGGTGCTCTCTGCAAGTTGTCCCGCTTGAGCTTGGATGGTGTGGAGTGTCACTCCATCATAGGGATTGCATCCCTGTTGCAGAGCGCGAAACGCTGACCAATATTGAATGAAATCAACACTTCCAGGGTTGCCGTAAGAGAAGTAGGTCGAGAAGGTCGGAATGGCCCAAATGACAGCACTACACAGAGCAATTAAGCTACCTAAGGCTCGCAGATCCCAAAGGTTTGTGCGCACCACGGCCTGAGGTTCCTTACTCTTCTTCGGTCTGCATGTTGTGGAAGACGGTCTGCACATCGTCATCTTCCTCAAGCTTATCTATTAATTTCTGTATCTCGGCTTCCTGTTCAGGAGTGACCTTGACGTAGCTCACAGGGATGCGCTGAGAAGTAGCGCTTTTTACCTCTATGTTGCGAGCTTCGAGTGCCTTCTGCATATCACTGAACTGCTTGAATGAGGCATAAATCAGCAATCCGTCATCGGCTTCAAAAATCTCTTCCAACCCGTGGTCAATCAGCTCAAGTTCAAGCTCATCGAGATCTCCTGAAGGCTGCGCTATCTTAAAGACCCCTTTTTGCTCAAAGACGAAATCAAGCGCTCCAGCAGTTGCGAGATTGCCGCCATGTTTCGTGATGTAGTTTCGTACGTTGGCGACGGTTCGAGTTGGATTATCGGTAGCGGCTTCTACAACGATGCCAACGCCATTCGGCCCGTACCCTTCGTAGGTAATCTCTTGCAGGTCTGCCTGGTCCTTCGATGAAGCGCGTTTAATCGCAGCTTCGATTCGATCTTTCGGCATATTTAGAGAACGGGCCGTCTGAATAGCCATTCGTAGGCGCGGGTTTGAATCAGGGTCGACGCCAGAAAGTTTTACTGAGATTGCAATCTCTTTGCCAAGCTTAGTAAAAGCCTTGGCGGTTTTAGCCCAGCGGGCGAACATGCGGTCTTTACGTTTTTCAAATATACGGCCCATAACGCAGCTCTTAATAAAACTCTCTAGCTCTAAATTTGATGACTGTCGTGAGGCTCTAAGAGTAACGGTATTTGGGCGTCGTTGCCAAGGGTGTAGGGGGTGGCGGGGCTCTTTTCCTCATTCCATGGGCAGGTGTGCTGCATATTTTTAAACAATATGGGGCTTGAGCGGGACTAGGTTACTTACCTAAAAATTAAGCAAAGGGTTCCGAGGCTTTGAACCAAGCTTACAGAGGCTCGAATCGCGACATTTATCCAGACGTGCTTTCGTAAATTGCGAGCGAATTCAGGGGTAATCGAAGTGCCTAAAGCCATCAACGAAATAAGCCGACGTAGACTCTGATAAGTTGGACGAGTAATCACTATTCCTCCATAACTGTGTCAAGGTTCCCTTTCTTTGAACACTCATTCTTAAATTAGTAGTACCGGCTGTTTCTCGGCCCCGCAGGGGCGGGAGGGGGTGCGGGGGAGACTCATAACCTGTGGATATCTTGT
>JBIKWG010000226.1:0-4999 GCA_044356425.1 Bdellovibrionota bacterium
GTTCGTTTCATAAGGCTCACCAAAATTATCCAGCTATCCCGTGATTTCGCGCACAATTCTCAACTGTATTCGATATCAACATCGCTACGGTCATCGGACCGACGCCGCCGGGGACAGGAGTGATCGCACAAGCGTGCGGCAACACGTCCTCGTAATCAACGTCGCCAACAAGCTTTCCATCCGGAAGTCGATTAATGCCTACATCAAGCACTATTGCCCCTGGCTTTATCCAATCACGCTTTACTAACCGCGGAACACCAACCGCTGCCACCACGATATCTGCGGCGCGACACACAGAAGCGAGATCCTTAGTCTTAGAATGCGCAAAGGTGACCGTTGCATTACGCTCTAACAAGAGAAAGCCCATCGGCTTTCCAACAAGCTGCGAGCGCCCTACAACCACAGCACTTTTACCTACAAGCGAGGCCTTTGGGATCTGCTCAAGGGTGGTATCATCACTTAGCTCAACTGAGGATAGCGCCAAATCAAGCATGGCCATTACTCCGAGCGGTGTACACGGCCGCGGCGCTGCGCCGCCCTGAAGAAGCATGCCCTGGTTGTAGGGATGCAACCCATCAGCATCTTTCTCTGGCGCAATGAGACGCACAAACGCAGCTCCATCGAGAGGAGCTGGCAAAGGAAGTTGAAGTAATATCCCGTCTACTTGAGGATCTGCATTGTAACGCTGAATAATCTCTCGCAGCTCCATGGCAGATATCGCCGCAGGAACGTGAGCATCGAAGGTCTGAACGCCACACTCCTTTGCAAATCGATGTTTAGCCGCAACGTAGGTTTTTGAAGCTGGATTGTCGCCAACCAGAATTACAGCCAAGCCAGGCGCCCGACCGATTCGCTGCGTAACAACGTGTGCCCGCTGTGCGAGGGTCCGACCAACTGCCTTTGCTAACGACTTTCCATCAAGAATTTTAGGAGTATGCGCGGCCGATACGGCACGCTCCGTCGAAGAAGGTGCAGTTTGGGAACCTTTCTGCAAAGAGGAAGAATCAGATGAAGCGCCCGAAGACGCATCGGTAGTCATACCGTAACCCCCTGAGATGAAGCATGAAAGCGCCATTAGGTTATAGTCGAGG
Organism: Bdellovibrionota bacterium; assembly: GCA_044356425.1. Taxonomy (GTDB): domain Bacteria; phylum Bdellovibrionota_C; class UBA2361; order UBA2361; family OMII01; genus OMII01. Next base: position 1,092 of record JBIKWG010000226.1, read on the forward strand.
GACAGCGGGAAGTAAACCTTTGCGCGATTTTTGACATGCAAACCGCCCCTTTTTGCCGTAGCATAGAAGGGTCAGCACAGTTCTTAATACAGGGCCTATTAAATACAACTGGTCACATGCGAATCGGAGTTCCTCGAGAGCGGAAGATTTTAGAACAGCGCGTTGCGCTAACGCCTGATGGAGCTCAGGAGCTCATCAAGCATGGTCACTCAGTCATCATAGAATCAGGCGCTGGCGTGGGCTCGTCTTTGTCTGATGACGAGTACCGTGCTGTTGGCTGCACAATCGCCAAGGGCCTCGAAGAAACGTGGAAAGAAGCCGAGCTTCTGGTAAAAGTTAAAGAGCCAGATCAGTCTGAATTCAAGCTTTTTCGGCCAGACCTACTGCTCTTTGACTTTCTACACCTCGCCAGCCTGCCCACGGTCGCAAAGGCTCTGCTCGAGGCAAAAGTTACAGCGTTTGCCTACGAAACCCTAAAAACGGCTGACGGTCGTCTTCCCCTGCTGGAACCGATGAGTGAGGTTGCTGGTAAACTCTCGGTGCTAAACGGCGCATACTTCCTACTCTATCAGAACGGCGGACGCGGCACCCTCATTGGCGGAGCCGTAGGCTGCCCACCTGCACGGGTGGTAGTAATAGGCGCAGGGATTGCCGGCCGCGCAGCCTGCGCCACAGCAGTTGGAATGGGAGCCCAGGTAACCGTTCTAGACGTAAGTCAACCGAAGCTTGAAGCTATCGCTAGCCGTTTCGGAGCGGCGGTGCGAACCGTATTTTCAACCCGCGCATCACTGCAGCGAGAGTGCGCTGGCGCCGACCTTCTAATTGGGGCAGTGCTCATCCCAGGTGCCGCAACACCTCGAATCATTACCCGCGAAATGATCCGCTCAATGGGACAAAAAGCAGTCTTCGTTGACATCAGCATCGACCAAGGCGGTTGCTCAGAAACAAGTAAACCGACCTCTCTGGATGCACCGGTCTATGAAGTCGATGGCGTTATCCACTACGGGGTATGCAACATGCCGGCCCAAACGCCGCGCACCTCTACATTCGCCCTTACGGCAGCAACCCTTCCTTACATCATCAAGCTCGCCAACCTGGGGGCCCAACAAGCAGTGGCATCCTCTGCAGAGATGCGCAGCGCCTTAACCTGTCTTAACGGAACTATTACAAACGAGCCGACAGCAGCGGCATTGGGACTAGCCTAACGCTACAGTGTGCCCCCACTAACCGAATAAAGGCCTCTGGGTGTTTAATAACCCTCCATAAGGGAAGAAGTTTATTACATATTTTACTGTTCACGCGCAGATATGGTAAATCTCCCTTATGCAGAAGTTCGCAACCTCACCACTCGATGTATTCGGCAGCCTCTTCCGGAGCCACGAACTGGTGTGGAACCTTGTAAGACGCGAGTTGGCGATTCGATATAAGGGCTCAATCCTAGGCATCGCTTGGTCACTCTTGGTTCCGATCTTTCTTCTTACCATTTACACCCTAGTTTTTTCTGGGATTTTCAAATCGCGGTGGAGCGGAAGCGCAACAGAAAGCACCACTGATTTTGCGGTGATACTATTTGCGGGGCTGATGGTCTTTAACTTCTTCTCAGAGTGCATTAACCGCGCACCCGGAATAATTGTTGCGAATGTCAATCTTGTTAAGAAGGTGATCTTCCCCTTAGAAATTCTAACATGGGTTACCGTAGCCTCAGGTCTTGTAAACATGGCTGTGAGCCTTTTGGTTCTGCTAGTAGCACAAATTATACTTACAGCTTCGCTGCAGTGGACCTTAGTGCTATTTCCATTAGTACTTCTGCCACTTATTCTGACAACTCTCGGCTGCGTGTGGTTTCTCTCTTCGCTGAGTGTATTTATCCGAGATATAGCTCAGATTACCGGACTTATTACCACAGCCCTGATGTTTCTATCCGCCGTCTTCTTCCCTGCTGCGGCTTTATCAGAGGAGTATCGATGGCTCGTATTTTTGAATCCTTTAGCCACGGTAATTGAATGGTCTCGCGGCGTGCTTATATTCGGACAAATTCCCAGTATCAAAGAAATCCTCGTGACCTCACTTGGCGGATTTGTTGTGGCATATCTTGGTTTTGTCTGGTTTCAAAAGAGTCGAAAAGGATTTGCTGATGTGCTCTGATGTGGCCGTAAATATCGCTGCGCTCGGCAAATGCTACCACTTGTACAGCGAGCCCAAGCATCGCCTATTGCAGATGCTCACAAGAGGGCGCAAGCAATACTATCGAGAGTTTTGGGCATTACGAGACATATCTTTTGACATCAAGCGCGGTGAAACCGTTGGAATTGTTGGCAGGAATGGCAGCGGAAAATCAACGTTGCTGCAGATGATTTGCGGCACACTCTCACCAACTGAGGGGACAGTTGAAACGCGGGGAAGGATCGGCGCAATTCTCGAGCTGGGCTCTGGATTTAACCCGGAATTTACAGGCCGCGAAAATGTGTACATCAACGCCTCGCTTTTAGGATTATCAAAGAGCGAGATCGACTCACGCTTTGAGACAATCGTTGCCTTTGCCGACATCGGCGATTTTATCGATCAACCGGTGAAGACCTACTCCAGTGGTATGGTCGTGCGATTAGCGTTTGCTGTTCAAGCACAAACCTCGCCAGACATCCTGATCGTTGATGAAGCCTTGGCGGTGGGAGATGCAAAGTTTCAAGCAAAGTGTTTTGCTCGACTTAAAGACCTCAAAGAACAAGGCACCAGCATCCTCTTAGTAACCCACTCCAGCGAGCAAGTAGTAACTCACTGCTCTCGAGCGATCCTTCTGGACAACGGAAGAATGCTCGACATCGGCGAACCTCGACGAATCGTTAATCGGTACATGGACATACTATTCGGAAAGCAACGAATAGCAGAACCCGCTCAAGCGACAGAGAACTCGCTCTCTCCTCGCAAGAGCCACGATAGCCCGCCCTCTGACATAAGCTGGTCGGATGATGTTTTTGCCTCACGACCTCTCTATAATTCGCATGAGTATCGCTGGGGAGATGGTAAGGCTAAAATTCTAGATTTCTCAATATCAGCAAATGGCGAGAGCTATCCCAACCTAATTCATAGTGGCACGGTAGTTACTCTTCGGCTCTCGGTTCAGTTTCTTGCTCAATTACAGTCGCCCATTTTTGGAGTAACCCTTAAAACCAAAGAGGGCATGACGGTGTACGGTGCAAACTCGGAAACTCTTGATGCCACTGAGTTTCGCGATGTCGGAGCTGCATCATCAACCATACAACTGCAAGCAGCGTTCCGTTGTTCCTTAGCGCCGGGCGACTACTTTATCTCTGTTGGTGTAGCCACCGTTGATGGTGGAGAAGTGGTTCCTCACGACCGTCGATTTGATGCCATTCACATTCAAGTCGCACACCAGGGAAGATTTTTTGGGATTGCCGATCTCGGCCTCGAAATGGGTTTGCTGGAGACTCGAAGATGAGTGAGTGGTTAACACAAGCAGGTTACAGTGTTGACGAGCTCGATAGTGTGTGGCGGCGCAGTGCATTCGCAGGCATTGCCTATAGCGATGGAGATGAGTTTGAGCAGCGCATTGAAAAAGTGCTTCGAGAGGCTTCAGACCGATCTCTATTCTCGCCCCAACTCGCAGCAGCCTGCACCGACTGGCCCAGCTACTATCACCTAAGCTGCACTCGCGCCAACCTTCTTCGGCCGTTAAGCGCACGTTTAGCTGGCGCTGATGTGCTTGAAGTAGGCGCTGGATGCGGGGCGATTACCCGCTTCCTCGGCGAATTGGGTGCGACTGTATGCGCGCTTGAGGGCAGCAGACGACGCGCACGTATTGCTCGTCTTCGCACAGCGGAATTACAGAATGTACGCGTTGTGGCCGAGAATTTTGAGACTTTCGAGACTCAACGTACCTTTGATGTCGT
>JBIKWG010000228.1:0-4887 GCA_044356425.1 Bdellovibrionota bacterium
CCTGGAAGTCTGGAATTCCTTGAGACTTCATGATGTCTTTGATTGAGTGCTCGTCTTGGATGAAGGAGATGATGCGCATCTGTGCTTTGCACTTGGGGCACTCTAGGGGATCTATCTCGTAGATTCTCTTGATGCCCGCGGCCCAACTGCTCTTAAGGCTCTCTTCGATAGTGACTCTCGGTTTCTTCCTCTGGAGGAGGAGCGAGCTTGGCGCGTTCGCCTCGTCGTCTACAGGAGTAGCGTCCGTAGTATCTGGTGATTGACTCGTAGGTTTTCCCTAAAACTTCGAGGAAGTCCGTGTAATACTAATTTGACCGCCGCTGTTATTAACAATCACATAGGTAGTTCGAAAGGCTCCAGTCGCAAATGTGGCGGTTGCTGTCAAACTCGGATCCTCGACATCGGTGACAGTGACTGTAAATGAGCCCTTCTTCACACTAAATTGCGCTACGCCGTTCGCATTAAGAGTTTTAGTAGACTCGCCAATGGCTATTTCAACGGTACCTGACAACGTGGGGGATTCCTCCGAGGTCGACGTCCGAGCGAGACGAAAACCGATTTTTTGAGACCGATCAGACGGCGAGGCGGTTGAGACAGGATCAACGTCGTTGTTTAACCCCTCACTGTTCCACGATCCACCGCGAGTGAGCAAAGCTGGCCCGGACTCTGCTAGCACAGCAGTATCAGTCCACTCTTCAACATTTCCTCCCTGATCGTATGTGCCGTAGGCACTACGAGAGCTTGTAAAGCTTCCCACGGGAGTCAGGTAGTTCTCGGTGCTACTAAGAGTTGAACTCTGAGTAGCTGCAAAGACGCCACCAAGCAGAAAATTTGCCTGATTTGCTGCACTATCTGATGAGTTACCTGGTAAGGTATCGCTCTTTGTGGGGTATTTGTAGTACCCAGCATCCGAACTCCCACCCTTGTAATACGCAGCTTTGAACCATTCGTTATCAGATGGTATCCACCACTTCGCATCATCACTCCTCGATGGGATATTCACAGTCGTGCCGTAAAGGAGGTAGGCTCCAAACTCAATCTCCCCGTTTGACACAGCACCATTATGCATCCAATTGGCAAATCGAGCGGCGTTAAACCAATTCACGTAGGTCACAGGAAGATTTCCGTCACCAACTACCGTATACGAATACGGCGAGCCTTCTATCCCCTGCCCTGAACGCGCGATGCCTGCGATATTAGCATCAGACGCCATACGCTCATCGTAGAGAGATTCAATAACTGTTGGGCCAAAGGAATAAACATCTGGCCTCGTCGCGACAGCATTCAAAAAATCAGTGTATTGTTTCACTGTTACTTCGTACCTCGCCATGCGAAACTCATTAGCAACCTGACCACGGCTACTCATTCCTACAACCAGAGCAACGTTACCTGCGTCACCAATTTTTACCGTCGCATTAGTAGTTGTAGGAGGGGTCGTTGTGCTTGATAAGTTATTCTTAATTCGAACGGCAAACCTTGCCTTAGATCCGCCACTGCCACCACCAGCAAAGCAGATCTCTTGGGTAGCCAATAATAGTGCAACAAGCGCTACAATAATCTTGGGGAAACGTCGCTGCAGAATTTTCATAAATCACCAATTTGAAGAAATACGTTTAAGCACAGAGAGCAGAGATAGGTCGTTGTTGTATTACCTAACTTTGCTCTTAGTAACCGCTGTTCGATATCGCCGAGTTTGAACCCTGTTCCATTCCTTCGGATCTGATAGTGCCAAGGCACCGACCAATTGACCATTGGCAGTCCGCACGAATTGAGCAGCGCCCCTTATCGCAGTGGCACCCACCTTACGCCACGGCATGCTCGCGTATCCGGTGAGTTTAGCGGAAAATGTATTTCCCTTTGCAGAGAGGCTGGCAACCGTGTATCCCTGCCCCTCAAGAAGCGTCTTAAGCGCGCTAGCTAGCTGGGCGTTGGTAAGGGATTTTTCATCCGAAGAAATAGCCTCACGGGTCGCATACAAAACTACCTTGTCTTTCTTGCTGGTCGGTCGGATTAAGTATAGAGAGCTTGATATTTTCTTCGGCTTTCCGGCCTTAGTGGGCAGTGAGAGCGTTAGTTGACCATTCCAGAAACCTACACTCTTGGTCTGCGCTAGCGCTGATTCGAATAATCCGACCGCAGCCAAGGCGACGATAGAAACCAATATAGTCTTAACTGTTCTCATCTTCCCTCTGTCTATCGCTCGCTAGCCGTATGAGTATTTGCTTACTGTGACGTTTTTTTTGCTTTGGCAGGTATTCCGGCGTTTATTCTGTTGAGAGGTCAGCTAATTCAGGGTCGCACTCGCCCCAACCGACTTCCAACGACACTTCACAGATATCACCCTAGCTACTAATGATTACCAAGGGCGACAACTCGTTGCAAGTATGCTCTTGAATTCGGCGCAGCCTGCTGACTGCAGGCCCACCACTACCACGAGCCGCCTAAGCTTTATTTGGATGTAAAGCCTATTTAGGGATTGACCATGCCGAGTGTTGCCCACTCGATTCCACGATGAGCCGTTTTTGTTAACCAATGTAAGTTGTAGTTTGAATCCAACAAAAGAAGAGTCATTCCCAGCTATCTGGATTAATAACGGTAACAACGCTCCGCTTCGACAGATAGCATTTAACTATGGGCCTTGGACTCTCCCTAATGGTCGTGGCGGAGCACTGCGGCTACATCACACGCTCATCAACCCCCCGGTTTTTAAAAAAGAAGACGGGAAAGGCGATAGCGGATCAGTTTGGCCGCATAAGGGCGGTAATAACGGTAGCGCCAGTGGTAGCTCAACGGGAGAATGCAACCTCACCTTTCAACAGTAACGGGGGGTTCCAGAAGTAGCACCAGCGAAACGTATCTCCGGCCGGCCAAGCGGCCGGAGATACGGATTTCCGCACCGCCACAATCAGCAAATCCACAAGACATTTGTCAAAACTTCGTAACTTTCGTATCCCTAGCTCTCGTTTGGGCGCGAGGGAATAAAGTTGCTCGTTCGGGTACGTGCACGTTCACGTGACAAGACGCGATTTATGTGTCACAATAGGAGCTTACGCTATCTGTATCCTCGTTACTACCCACTCAATCCCACGATGAGCCATATTTGTTATATGCGCCAATGCTAAATTAATTGCTGACGGTGGTCGCTGTTGGCCCTGGGCTTTGGGTAGGTACGTCAACATACAACACATCTCGCACTCCCCAGCGAGATTCGGTAATGAGCTCTCCGCGTGGGTCGAGCGCAAACGAGGGCGCAACGTTGTTTGCAAGTAGGAAGGGGAGTCGATTTTGCACCGCATGAACTCTCGCCATTTGTAGAGTTTTCCAGTGCAGCAGTCGCGATCCGTGAAACCAGAACGGATTAGCGAGGTTTACAAGCACACCTGCGTTGTGGTCTTTGGCGAGCGACCGATACAGGCTCGGCGATAAGATGTCTGAACAGAGAAGTCCACCCAGGGTAAGACCCCGAAAGTTTGCGCTGGTAACTGCGCGCCCGGCGGGGGGCAGGGTTGTGACATCGTCGATGTAGCCTTGAAGTTCGGGGTCATTTATTACAGAGAAAAACGTCTTGGTGAAGGCTGGTGCGTATTCTCCTAGCGGCATAAGCATAAGCTTGTTGTAACGGGCACGCTCACCGGAGCGAGTGCTGTCGTATACAAGTTTTTTCAGGTCTGGTAGTTCGTTCGTCTCTTCAGCTGGGAATAGATCGTTCCGCGAATTGAGAATGAGCACATCTCGCTCACCAAAATGGTTTTTAATAAACGTGTCCGCTTCTTCCCTGCTCCAGAAGAGAGAGGTAAGGCTAAATTCCTCAGGTAGAAGGATGACGTCAACTGGTGGCTGCGACGCCGCAGCTCTTGCTAAGAGTTGTCGAACTACATCGTGTGAGCTGAAATCTCTGACATCTGTCAGGTTCTCTGAGATAATTGCAAATCGCAGGGTGTTTTGTTTGTGATCAATGGAAGGGTCTTTTTTTACGACTAAAACAAAGCAGAGAAGGAAAAGTGTGAGCGCCTGTAGCGGGAGAGCTGTATGTGCGCGCTTCGCTGCCAGGGTTGCCGGAACGACCGCTACCAGAGCCGCTAGGAAGGCGGCGCAAAAATTGAGAGCGTCGATGCCTAGTGGATCAGCTATTTGCCGCAGTAGGGAGCTCTCCGTAAGGGCGTAGCCGATCGAAGCGACAGAAAAATGCGCTCCGAAGAGGGAGCTGGGTGCCCACGTTGTTACCGCAAAAGACCACATCCTCCCATTTTCAGTGACAGTCCATATAAGGGCTGCAGCGAGCGGGAAGAGCGTTGAGCTGCGGTAAAGATGCAGGATTGGTGCTGCTATAGCAACAGGAGCACCAAGGCTAGCGCCTACATACAGCCAGGTCATGGTGACAGCGCAGATCTGCACTGTCTCACTATGAATCCCCAGAAAATCAAGGGGCAGGGTGCTTAAGAACCAGACTGTACCTGCACATCCCGTGACCGTTCCAAATAGCAGGCCGTGGCAGAACGCGCGCCTCGTAGAGGAACGAGGGCCCAGGATAGAGTGGAAGAAGAGGGCCAATCCCGGCACGACAAGGAACCACAGATTGGGAAATATGATGCCCGCTGAGCAAAGCCCTGCTGCGACGATTATGTGAAGGATAGCGATACGCCCCCTAAACGCTTAGAGCATAGTCTGTTAAAATCCCGAGTTGGTGCGCGCGATTGTAATCACCCCATCGGATTTGTTGACCGTTATGTAGTTAATGCGCTGTAGGCCTGTAGTGAAACTCTGAAGGATAAGAAGATCAATTGACTTTTTGCAAGTAGGTGAACGGTGGTAGCCGTGCTGCATCACGAGGGTCAGATCCCCTACAAAGGGATGAGGGAAGGGGCGAAATAGTTAGACTTCCGCTCC
>JBIKWG010000229.1:0-4883 GCA_044356425.1 Bdellovibrionota bacterium
AACCGTGAAAGCCGCGAGCGTTCGTTAATGCTGCACGTTCTATGGGATAACGGCACGCTATCGTATCATGGGCCAGAGGCGTTGGAACCCGCATAGGTGCTCCTCACATTCTGGTAAGTAAAAGCTCGCCTCGGCGAGCTTTTTTTTTATATTATGACGAAGAGAATCGTGGCTCCTTGCCTGCGATTAAGCGCTTTATGTTCTCTTCATGGCGAGCTACTAAAATCAACCCGATAGAAGAAATGGCAATGGCATCGGCCTCTTCAACACCTGAAATCAATGCAGCAGTAGGAACGAGCAACGAGGCGGCTATCGAAGCAAGCGAAACAATCCGAGACGCCGCAAAAGTAGCGCCAAAAGAAACCAATGCGACCAGTGCCGAAGGCGGATTTAAAGCACACAGCACTCCGAGCGCCGTAGCAACACCCTTTCCCCCTTTTAGGTACGGGGGCACCGAAAAACAATGGCCGAGCACCACAGCAACCGCTGCTGACGCTACAAACCACTCTGCGACCCCAAACCAGCGCGCCAACAGCACTCCCACCATGCCCTTAACACAATCTCCGAGCAGTGTTAGGATTCCGCTTCTTTTTCCCAACACACGAGCAACGTTAGTGGCACCAACATTTCCGCTGCCCTTAGCAGTAATATCAATCCCCTTGGCTTTTGCTATCAGGTATCCCGTTGGAAAGGATCCGAGCAGATAGAAGGGGAGCAGCGAAAAAATAATAATTAACAGCGTCATACTCTCAGCTTTCTAATTGCTTCTGCCCGATCTGGCGCCCCAAAAACATACGAGCCCGCGACAAAAACTGAAGCTCCAGCTTCTCTGCATTGCGCTGCTGTCTCGTGATTGATGCCACCATCGACCTCAATCAGAATCTCTTGCGAAGCCGCTTCGATGCGCGCCGCTATCTGCCGAATTTTTCCGAGGCAGCTTGGAATAAATGGTTGGCCACCCCACCCAGGATTCACCGTCATAACAAGCACGAGATCACATACATCAAGCACATCGTAAATAGCTTCCACGGGCGTGCCCGGATTGATGGCAACTCCATTCTTCATGCCGAGCTCTCGAATCTCTGCCAAGGAGCGATACAGATGCGGACATGTCTCTTGATGAATGATAAGACGGTCGGCGCCGGCCTCCTGAAAAGCCTTAAAATGCCGCTCTGGCTGCACAACCATTAAGTGCACATCGAGAAATGTTTTCTGAGTAGTCCTTAGCGCCTTTACTATATTTGCGCCAAACGTAATTGGCGGAACAAAGGCGCCATCCATAACATCGATGTGCAGCCAATCGGCCCCTGCCTTTACAACACTCTGAACCTCCTGCTCTAAACGACTAATATCAGCCGCCAAAATAGAGGGGGCTACTACTGGTGGATGTTTTACTGCTTGCGCCATAGAGCTTTAGAGTACACGAAAAATATGACCCTTAGTATAGCCCAACATCAGACCACTTCCGACTTGAACCTCTGTTTGGAACGAATCCTGCAACACCTCAGATATTGCTAAGCCTCAGGGGAAGAGGCTGCCGTTTTTAAAAAACAGGTGAGTGTATGGAAACAGTTCAAAGCACAACAAAAACAACGTCGAATCAGACGGTTACCGCGCCTAAAGATGACAAAAAAAGCTCATCTTCAGCTACCGCGTTTGATGCAACCCTCAAGGGCCTTATGAAGCCCGACGGGGCAAATAAGGTCAGCGAGGAGGATCTTTTTTCCGCACTGATTCAAGAGCGCATTAAGAAAGAAAAGGGAGACGACGCCCTCAAAGCCTTTCAAGAGCTGCTCGCTACAACGAAGCAGTCGATGGCTAAATCTGACGGCTACATCCCGGTTGAGGATGCCACGAAGGCGGCTCTGATTAAGTTTCAAACTCAAGGAAAACTGACCGCGGAAGAAGCTGACAAGATGTATTCCCAATCTTTCGCCGCGGCGCAGCTTGATGGCAATACTGAAGTCCTCTTTGATAATCGTGGAGGCCCAAACGACCCAACGATTGCAGTAGCAACTATTGAGCAAGCGCTCATGGGAAGCCGCGTAAAAATAGAGAAATTTGATTCGGGGGCTGAAAAGGCGCCACTGCGCAGCCTGCTCGAACCAAGCACGGGCAAAAGCGCTCTAACAGGGGTAACGGCCGGAGCAGATGGATTTCTCTGGAAACCGGAGAGCGAAAAAGACAAGAAACTGGTAGTGCTTCTTCCACCACGGCTCTCAGGCATGGTAGCAAATGTTCGGCTGATGGGCCCAAGCGGCGAAGAGCTTGAGACCGGCCGATATTCCGGAAACGGCAATGGTGGTCGCGAGCACTTTCGCTTCTCACGAGCCGGGGGATCATATCCCGACGGGCTGACCGTTGAGGCTAAGCTTACGACCGGAGAGATTGTGCGCTTCAATATTGGCGAAACCTCATCGCGCAGCGATAACGCTCAGGCAACTTCAGCGAAGCCTGCCGCGCCAACAACACCTTCTGATGTAAGCAAAGATGAAGATAAAGCGACAGATAACGCGAACAGCAGTACTGGCTCATCTTCAGGCTCTGGGGCTACTCAACCGCTTTAGTCTTAAATCATCCGCAGCCGCTCGAGCTCTAGGTCGAGCGGCTTTTTAAAACCACATTATTCTCTTCGACCGGTTTTTCACTGCCCCCTGTCGCCTGCTGACCACGCACTAAGAACAGTGTTTTCAATTATTTGATCAAGCCTTCACTACAGCATTCCGACAATTCAAGAGGATATTCATTTAAGGAGTAACCTAAGATGCTTGTAATCGTAGGTTGTATAGGTGTTATTGCGAGTGTGTTAATCGGATTCGTCGGGCCTGGTGGTCCGATCCCGGTTCTATTCCAGCCGTTCGAGGTGATCACTATTGCCGGCGGTATCGGATTTACCATTCTCATCTCTTCGCCGTCGACAGTGCTAAAGTCTCTACTTCCAGGGATCATTGGCGCTATCAAAGGCAGTGGCGTGGATGCGAGTGTCTACAAAGACCTCCTCGGACTGCTAGCAAGTATCTTCGACACAATGCGGCGCGAAGGCGTTCTTGGAATTGAAGGTGATATCTCAAATCCCCATGAAAGCGCGCGATTTAATAAGTATCCCAAAGCCTCCCACAACCATCACTTAATGGAGACGCTGTGCGGTGCATTGCGGCTCTTCGTTGACGGCGTGGTGAATGCCTTCGACCTCGACCGACTCTTGGAAAGTGAGATCGAGGTGCATCATGAAGAAGCTCTTCTTGCACCTGCAACCGTAAAGGGTATGGCAGACGCGTTTCCAGCGATGGGAATCGTGGCAGCGGTGCTCGGAATCATCATCACGATGCAATACCTCGACGGACCTCCATCAGAGATCGGTCACCACGTGGCTGCCGCGCTTGTAGGAACGATGTTAGGCATTCTTCTCTCCTACGGATTCGTTGGTCCGCTTGGAACAAAGATGGAGCACTGCGCTCGCGAGCAAACCGATATCTTGAAGACGATTCGAGCAGGACTTGTAGCCTTCGCAGGTGGAGCTCCTCCTGCAGTGGCGCTTGAGTTCGCACGCAAGACTATCCCTGGCTGCTTTAGACCAACATCAGAAGAGCTCGAAGAGATCATCAAGGAAGCGAAGAAAAGCTAGCTACAACTAAGAGCACTAGAACCGCATGGCAGACGATAAGCCTATTATTGTCATCAAAAAGAAGGGTGGCCACGGCGGGCATCACGGCGGTGCGTGGAAGATCGCATATGCCGACTTCGTGACAGCAATGATGTGCTTCTTCATGGTAATGTGGCTGGTTAACAGCTCTTCGGCGGCTGCCAAAGTGAGCATCGCTTCGTACTTTAGAAAGCCTGGTATCTTTAATGAGGGCTCAGGCACCCCTCTGCTGCTTGGAGGAAGCGGTATCCTTTCGGATGCTTTTATCCCGCCGCGCCCCGAAGATAAGCGCAAGATTAAAGACCCCACAGATGACCCTGCTCAAAAACCACGTGGAGAGACAGACCGAGACCTTGATAAACACTATATTCAAGAGGGTCGACAGGAACCACAGCGCGATAAGGGACCGGACACCATCACTGGTCTGAATACAGACAAGAAAGAAGCAAAGGATATCAAGCGTGAGATCAAGCTCAAACTGATAGCTGAAAAAGCCAAGAGTCAGATGCAGAAGATGATGGCTGCCAATCCCGAAATGGCAAAGCTGCTCGGCATGCTTGATATGAAAGTCGAGTCGGATGGATTAAAGATCGAGATCATGGATACGGACAAAGTATCGATGTTCGACAGCGGCAGCGCCCGTATACGAAAAGAAGCGGAAGGTGCATTTGCTAAAGTTACCCAGATCCTAAAGCAGTACCCCAACAGTCTCGAGGTCTCTGGCCACACGGACTCGGTTCCCTTTCCTAGCCGAGCCGGAAGCTATACTAATTGGGAACTCTCTGCTGATCGAGCAAACGCAGCAAGAAGGTTGATTGAGTCACAGGGCTTTCCCGCTCGACAGGTAACCAGCGTAGTTGGCAAATCATCAACTGAACCAAAGGTACCAGAAAACCCGACTGCGCCCCAAAATCGACGCATCACGCTTAAGTTAAAGTTCGATGTCGATAAGCTGGAAGAAACTCCAGCACCAGATCCAAGCCTCAAGGCGCTTGAGAATTTGGTCGGAATGCCGACGCCAAACGGCACTCCTGCGCCGCAAGCACTAGTGCCTCAAGATGGAACTCCGATTCCGACGCCAACGCCGACACCTACTGCGACTCCGACAGCGGCTCCAACAGAGACGCCGAAGCGCACCCTAGCAAGGTCAGGGTCTGATCGCATCAAACTACCGGATGGCACTCCGCTCGCAGAGAATCCAGGTTTTATGCCTGAAGATAAAATCTTTGGAGATAATCCG
>JBIKWG010000108.1:0-9606 GCA_044356425.1 Bdellovibrionota bacterium
CGGCAGTAGGGTGTGCTCCGTGTAAGCGCAGGGTGTGTCCCGGTTTGGGGAAGGTTTGTATGAAGCTCATAAGCCCTCAAGCTATCCTTGCAATGGTGCACGATATTCGGCTTCAGAAGGCCTAGACTCGGCTAGAATTGCAACTAACCGATTCCTTCCGAGTGACTCTTGCTGCTATAACTTACAGCTATGAGACCATGCACAAAAGATGACCTTACAGCGGCACTCGATAGGATTGCCGGGACGCCAATTCTGGTTGTCGGCGACCTTATTCTTGATCGCTATATCTGGGGTAAGGTTGAGCGAATTTCGCCTGAAGCTCCCGTGCCCATAGTCGAGGTAGTAAAAAGCGATGACCGCGCTGGCGGCGCCGGTAACGTAGTGGCAAATCTGCTAGCAATCGGTGCTAAGCCTACCGTGTGTGGTCTGGTTGGTGATGATGAGGATGGGGCGCGCCTCGTACAGTTGTTTAAAGATGCTGGGGCTGATTGCTCTGGGGTAGTGGTCGATAAGGGTTACCCCACAGTGCTCAAGACGCGTGTGATAGCGCATACGCAGCAGATTGTGCGAATCGATCGTGAAGATCGATCGGCTGCTTCGATCGATCTACTAAAGCGGATGACCTCCTCTCTTGAGGCTCGTTTGGATGGTTCACGGGCCGTAGTTATGTCGGATTATGGAAAGGGTACGGTATCAGTCGAGGTGCTTAATGCTTTGCACGCTGCTACGGCAGAGAATCGCTTGGGGCTTGCCTCGCGTCCTCTGTTTGTTGATCCCCACCCGCGCAACTACAATGCGTATCGGTCAATGAGTGTTGCTAAGCCTAATCGCAAAGAGGCCGAGATAGCTTCAGGAGTTTCCATCTCTTCGGTGAGCGATGCGTTTAAAGCAGCTCGTATTCTCATGCAAAAGTGGTGCTCTGAGATGATGGTCATCACGCTTGGAGAAGACGGCATGATTGTTCAGCCAGGAGATGGGACACCAGGTATTCACCTTGAGACTACTGCTCAAGAGGTGTTTGATGTCAGTGGTGCGGGAGATACCGTTACAGCAGTGTTCTGCTCTGCACTAGCAACTGGCTCATCTCCCGCGGTAGCGGGCGTCCTAGCTAACATAGCCGCCGGCATCGTAGTGTCTGAGATCGGCACCGTGCCGGTAGATTGCAAGCGGCTGCGCCATCATATTTCACATTGGGGCGAGAATTGATCGCATGACAGCTCCTGGCGTCTTCCGCAGCATGACTGGTTTTTCGCGGGCCTCTGCCGCTTTTGAGGGGATTGAAGCAACCGTAGAGATTCGCTCGGTTAATCACCGCTTTCTTGAGGTAAACCTCAAAGTGCCACGTTGCTATGCGCATTGTGAGCGAGAGATTAAGAGTCTAATTCAGCAATCACACCGAAGAGGAAGGATAGACATATCTATCTCGCGTGTTGGCGAGCCGTTAGCTGTGAAAGGCGGAGATTTCGAGCTTTCGCCGCAGTTTGACGCTGCTGTGCGTGCATATGCTGCAGCGTGTCGCAGGTATGGTGCGTCGAGCGGGGGCCTTGAGTCGTTTATCGCTCAGCTTATGTTTCGTGAGTCAGGTGCTCAAGAGGAGCCACCACCGCTCTCTGCCGAAGAGCAGAGCTGGATCTACGAGCTTATTCAGCAAGCAAGTATTAAGCTTTCAGAGATGCGAGCGCTCGAGGGCGCCGCTCTGGCGCTTGAGCTCTCGGGGCGCATTGTGACTCTGCAACGTTATCGCCAAGAGATAGTCGAACGAAGCCTAACAGCGCCAGCACGATTAAAAGAGCGGATGCGCGAGCGCCTAGCCGCGCTTGCGCCGGAAATTACTGTTCAACCCGAACGGTTGGCTCAGGAGGTTGCTCTGCTCGCAGATCGCATCGATATTAGCGAAGAGTTAAGTCGTCTCGACATTCACCTTAATCAAGCTGGGGTGCTTATACGTGACGGGCATACGGATGGAATCGGAAGAAAGCTAGATTTTATGACGCAAGAGATTGGCCGTGAGCTCAATACCATAGCATCAAAAGCGCAAGACGCGCATGTACAGGGGATTGTGGTTGAAGCAAAGGCAGAGCTTGAGCGTATTCGTGAGCAGGTTCAAAACGTTGAGTAAGTATGGTTAGTAGTATCGTACGGCGCGGAGTATTGTTTGTTCTTATAGGGCCATCCGGCAGCGGAAAGTCCACATTTTGTGCGCGCCTTGTTCAAGAGTTTCCGGGAAAGATCATGTACTCTGTGTCGGCCACAACACGACCTCCACGAGAGGGCGAGATACAGGGGGTTAGTTACCACTTTATGAGTCGAGAAGATTTTGAGTCTCGGCGTGAGCATGGCGATTTTTTTGAATGGGAAGAGAATCACGGCAACCTCTATGGCACATTGCGATCAAATATCGTGGATGGAATTAGCTCAGGAACGGATCTGCTTTTTCAGATAGATATTCGGGGAGCCTTAAATTTCAAGAAGCACTTTCCAGACAATGCGGTTACCATCTTTATCATTCCGCCGAGCTTCGAGGTGCTTAATCAGCGGCTGCTTGCACGTGGCACGGTAGATCCCGATGAGCTGACCACCCGTTTTACAACGGCACGGAGTGAGTATGCAGCACTTTTGGCACTCCGGGCAGATCCTGGAAAGGTAGATTACGTGGTTGTAAATCATGATCTCGATGGCGCATACGATAAGATACGCTCTATTGTGCTGTCGGAACAGGCTCGCTATGGCCGTATGGATATCTCTTCGGTGGCAGCGCTGTGTGAGGTTGGAGAAGGGGGAAAATAAATGCTTTGCAATCGACTTCTGCTTGTAACGCTTGTGTGCTGTTTAGTTGGGGGTACGGGCTGTTATTCTTCTAAGAATAGTGAGCCTAAGTTCATCGAAGATATAAGACCGATTGCGCCAATAACTAAGGCTACAAGCTTTTCAATTCAACGCAAAGATTTCTTGGACGCCCTGACTATGAGCCAAGATAATACGATTCGGCTGGTGCCTGTATTCTCTTCTATGTCGACGGGAACGAGCTATGAGTATCGTGTTTTTGATATTCGACCCTCCAGTGCCTACAGCCTCCTAGGTCTTGAGAACTCGGACGTGTTGATTGCAGTAAATCGTTATTTACTCAAGCGACCCGAACAATTTGCCACGTTCGTTCAGCTGCTGGCGCAAGAGGATAAGGCAACCATAGAAATTCGCCGAGGTGGAGAGGCCAAGCTGCTTAAGTACTCTTTTCTTCCGTCACTGAAGGACGCTCGGTCAAAGCCTTAACCCGCTCTCTGGAGTTGAGCTGAACAAATGAGGGTGACAGGCTATCGTTGGTTAGAAGGCTGTCCAGCGTGCGGTGCTCAAGCAGCGAATCAATCGCCGAGCGAAGCTCCTGCCAGACACCGTGCAGGCTGCACGTTTCACGTGTTGAGCATAGTGATGGGGTGGTCGCGTCCGGATGAAGCGGGGCGTGATCGCACATAATCTGAAAAGTATCCCCCTCGGCAGCATACAGAATATCTTTAAGTGTAATCTCTTTCGGTGACCGCTCAAGACGGTAGCCACCTTTGGGGCCGCGCTCACTTTCAATGATGCCTCCCTTGCGAAGTCGTTGCAGGATCTGGTGGGTGTATTGCACATCAAGCCCCTGGGTTTCGGCGATCTCAGCAGCGCTTACGGGTTGTCCGCCGTAGCGCAGGGCCAAGTACATCGAGCACAGAATTCCGCATTCTCCCCACTTTGTAACTCGCATAATTCCCTTTTACAGATGTGCGCCCTCGTTATATGTCCGTCTGTCGGTTGCTCTAGAACTGCTAAGCGCTCCTTTCTTTTTAGCACCGGTGGTGAAAAAACACAGCTTTTTCGGCGAGGGTAGTCGGTAAGCGAGGCTAGCGTTCTGCGATGGTCCTATCCGAGCAAGTCGCGGGTTAGCATGTAGGTCCAAGGGGCAATTGCTAGTGCCGCATACATTATAATAATCGTGCCAAACGCGTACTTCAGCCACCGCACCCTGAAGGCTTGGTCACATAAGACTGCGATAATTCCGATTGCGATACATTTGGTAAGAATGAGGGCAGGTATATACCCTATGTAGGACATCAACATGCGCAAGAGGGCGTTGCCTTCCATGTGCAACCCATACTGAGCCATGCCGACGCCAGTAAGAATGCCATCCAAGACCTGAAGAACAACAAGTATGATTCCCAGAGTTGCAAGCTCTGCCTGAGTTGTGCGGGAGTGACTGGCGAGGTAGGTGACTTGACCGAATTTGCGTTGCGAGGGAACAACACGAATCTTTCCTTCTACGGAAGTCCACAGTTTATCAATATTTATAGCGTGGGTTGTCATTGCCGCTCAGTTATTGAAACTTCGTTATTGAAGCTTTCTCTAAATACTTGCCAGACCCCCACGTATCTGACAAATCTCAAGTTTTGCATCAGGATATCTGTAACTGCCTGATTTCTCTAGTGAGAGTTGTCTACAGCAGATGCAATCTCTTCTAGCTCAGCAACCAGAGAATTAATCTTCTCGCGGATATCCTCAGCAAGCACCGAAATTAGGGTGCCAGTCTGAGAAAGCGAGTTGTCCGTGTGTACTGTCTCGCGTGCAATCCACTCAGCGCTATTGCTGATATGGTCAAGACGACTGGCAATTTCAAGTATTTGGCTAAGGGTGTTCATGTAAAACCTCAAAGATAAACCTGTGTCTCTTTTTTGCGCTCTGGATCTCATTGGTTCAACAACCGCAACGTCGACCTTAAGGGCTGCGCCAAAGAGACTCAACTGATTTTAAGATGAGTGCGCAGGCTGGGCGGCTTCGGTCTTTTTTAAGCAAAGGACTTGGCCCAGCGCCCTAATCAGGCTCATTTTCCCGGGGGCATCCGTTTGGCTACCGTCCCAGGTGCAGTTAAAAGAATAGAGGTACATCAATAAGACGAGGAGCATATGCGATCACTAATCAGCAGCCTGTCAACGTTCGGATTAGGCTTACTTGTAATACTTGCAGGGGAAGTTAGGGCGGTTGAGCCTGGCACTGCCAGCGAGTCAGCTGCTCGGTTTAGCTCTGACGCTCATGCAGCGCTGGGCGCGCTGCGCGGCATGGTTGAGGAGCACACGCAGGGTGTCGTAAGAACCTTGCGAGTAATTGCAGACTCAGATGAGGCGAAGTCCGGAAAGTGGGAAGCCGTTAAGCCGTTACTGGCACGCTTCGGAGCCGACCTTAAAACTGATGCTACTGCCTGGTATGTTCTTCCCGATGGTAGCTACTATGAAACCGAAAGCGGTGGATTAGCTGAACAGACCCTTAGAGATAGGCCGTACTTCTCGCGATTGATGTCGGGCGGCGAGGTTTTTGGGGATCTTGTAATCAGTAAATCAACTGGACATCGCTCAGTCATCCTGGCAGTGCCGGTAACTTCTCACGGGGGTAAGGCTGTCGGTGGAGTTGGCGTCTCACTTCGGGTGCGGCTGCTTTCTGAGTTAGTAGCGAATCATCTCAAGCTTCCTGAAAATGAATACTTCTATGCGCTGGAACGAGATTCACGGATAGTGCTGCATCAACGGGCTGAACGCATGTTTAAAACCCCAAGTGATGTGGGGGATGAAGCCCTAGGAGAAGAGTTTAAACGGATCCTTGAGCAGCAATCTGGTGCGTTTCAATATACCTTGGAAGGCAAAAAAGTTTCCGCTATCTTCGAGCGATCGCCCGATCTGCAGTGGCACTTCTTCATTGCAAGAAGAGATTAGCACGGCAAGGGATGAAAGCCTGCGGACTATTTTGGAGTTGCCTCGAATGCAGATTGCAGCTTCAAAACTCCATCTGTGTAAGAAATATCCCCAAGCGAAGAGCCAAGGCTGCTGACGTATGCAGAATCGAAGGCCTGATCAATTTCGCTTGATCCGCCCGTAAACATGCCGAGAGAGCCTTTGACGGTGTCAATCACGTTAGCAACCAGAGGAAAGTTTACGTAGAACAGTCCGAGGCTGCTGGCCGGCACTCGTGTTTTTAAGGTGTTAGACAGCCCACCTTCTATCGCCTTGCTTGTGTCGGCAGCAGTTGTAACCATATCGCTGAGTGCCTTTTCTGAAGTGCCTATGAGAATCGTTTGGCTATTCTTGGGGGCAGTCATATACACACCAATTCCGATTATGGTCGAAAAGTAGCGAGCCTTGTTTCCTGCAATCTCTTTTGATTGCCACTGTGCTTGCTGTCCTGCTGCCATTAAGCCCAGTGAAAGCAACTGCTCAAGCGATGTGCTGAGCTCTTCTGGTTTGTCAGTGTCAACGGCAAGAAGGAGGTCTGGAAAGGGAGAGCCGGTATCATTAGCTCGAGCGCCTAGAGTGATTCCTTGGATATGCTTCACCAAAGCTGCACTGCCAATGCCAGATGCTTCAATAGACCTGCTGATCTCCTCAAGCTTGCTCAGTACGGTAGTATTGAGTGACAGGCTAAAAGCCGCGTCGCGCGGAAGCTTAAGGCTTGATGCCGGCAACGCTGCTCCTTCGAAGGCCGAGAGGATCTTTCTCTGGGTCTCGCTCTTTGGCGCTAGAGGTGCTGCTATTTGCTGAACGTACTGCTGGGAGTATCCAACAAAAAGGGCAACGCTCTCAACGGGCAGCTCCTTGGGGTTAAACTCATCATCTTGCGCTCGCTCCAGCAGCGGCATCATGCGCGGCAGAGAGAGGAACGAGAACGATATCGGTGCTTCGTTGCTCTTCACTGCGTTCTCGGCTTTCTTGAATTCAGGGAGCCCTTTAAGGGTTTCAAGCGTAGTCGTTGGATGCGGTGCAAAGAGGCCCTCTAGGCTGACCTTTGAAAGCGTAATGCCGAGCTCCTTCTCGCTAGCCGCTGCAAAGAGGGCAGCTTCTCCGGCTTCCCCATCTGGAGGAGTTGCCCTAAGACCATTTTGACCTGCAATCTGTTGCTCGGTAACTGACAGGCCAGCATCGCTTAGCACTGACTTGAGCACGGAGAGCTTCTCTTTCATGTTTGCAGATGGTGCCGCACTAAGGAAGATTCCTGCCTCAACAGGGAGGTCGCCCGTGCTAGGCCCAACAAACACAACACTAGTGGATATTACTTTATCGGCTGTTGATGTACCGTCGGCGCCTACCAAACCAAGCTTCCGCAGTGCTTGTAGGGCCGTTTCAGCAAGTAATATCTGTGATTCATCCGCACCGTTGTCGCGCATCCCTGCTATGCTGCTCTCTAAGCTACTAATCCCACCCGTGGCTCTGCTCCATGGAGATTTTTGCAGATTCTTGTATCCGTCTCCTGACAGGTCAAAAACTGCAAAGCCCGCGGTAGAGTTCGGTAGCTTTGACAACAGTGGTGTATTCAAGATTGCAGAGGTTTTTGGAGCCGTTTGTTGTGATGATTCCTTTGAACAGCCAGCTGTAATAGCTGCTAGCAGCACTGCCGTCGCTAGAAGAGGGGGAGTAATAGTGCGCTTTGCGGTCGACGGGGATAGAGATTTCATGCTGAAAAGTCCTGTTGGAAGAGGGGTGTTACCACCGGTTCTATGGCGGCGACCAAAGTTTTGCCGGGAGCGCTATTCTGGCCGCACTCTATAGAGGGATTTAAATGAAAAAACAGGATACCGCAAGCGCGTTCTTTCCTCTTTTGTAGTTGGCTTGCGCAGGAAAGCGCTGCCAGCTCTACTCTTAGCGAGAGGGTGGAGGTTGGTTTGACAGTCGCGTGGTGGTGCGGGAAAACCTCAACGAGAATTCGCGACTCAATTAAATCTGACGATTCAAGGCGGATTATTCCATGAGGTCAGATCCAAGAGCGACACACATCCGCTCGCGCAGCAGAAAGGGCGCAGCGCTTTCTAAGGAACGTAAAAAAAGCCATTGCTAACTAGGGCTCTGATTGGCTTGAATAGAGAAGAAGCTTGGCCAGCTTCATGTTATTCTTGCAAGGTAAACGAGTAGTATTTTATTTTGAACCCTCATGGCACTTACGCGACTCGATAGTTTCCTCTTCCGCGGTCGTAAGGCGGCCGATGACGCATCCTCGTACGTATCGCTTAATCCGGTGAGGCGCCCCTCGCAGCTCGTCTTTGCTGGTGCTACAGCAATTCGTTCTGGACTAGGAAGTCAGGTAGCGTATCGTTTGGCACTTGATTATTTCGTGCGAGGCGTAGATGCACACTACGCTAAGGTTACCGCTGAAGAGCTGCCAGCGCGAAATGAGGATGCAGTAGTTGGCGTTATTGAGGATGCATTCCGCAGCGCCAACTCTTCGGTGTATTCCTTCGGTCACAAGTTGGCGGCAGGCGGTAGGATGTCGGCATCACTCATGGGGCTTGTGATCGAAAATGGCCGACTTTCAACTGGGCGTGTCGGGTTTGCCTCGGTATATCTTTCTCGCAACAACCAGCTCTTTCCCTTCTTTGAGAGCGCTGAACGAGAGGAGTCCTCGCATGTTGGCGATGCACCAGAATTTCCAAGTGAGTCGTCTATGCGGCAGCGCGCCTTCGTTGGATCGAATTCGATAGTAGATGTTGAGTTAGCTTCGGTTGCCCTTGAAGCCGGAGATGTATTTTGCGTTTTTTCGCGGCCATTAACCGGCCTGAACGAAACGCTTCTCTTTGAGTGTCTTGAAGCGCTCCGCGCTGATGGTAGCTTATCTAAGGGAAACGTGGATGTGGCGGCGCGCCTCTGCAATGAGGTTTTTACCGAACCCGAAACGATCTCTTTCGCAGCAGTCATCGCTGTTGGTCCAGATGTTATCTATTGTGACCAGGTTGTCGGGGCTGCATAGCGGGGCCATCCCTCCAGCCCATACTTCTGTTACGTGCAGAAGGCCTGAGAAATTTAGGGCGGTAGTCGTCTAAAAGAGCCAGGTTTTGTTGGGTTAGGTAAGCGCCCCCCTTAAGCAACTGTTGAAGTTGAGGCGCTGTTGCGCGTATGATCGGGGTCGAAAAATGTCGCTTACAGCGTTTAATAGAGAGAGAGAGAGCTAATCAATGAAGCAGTATCTAGATTTAGTAAGAGACGTGCTTGAGAACGGCCAGCCTGAAAGTGGTGTAGAGAAGAATGGCACCGTTGTGCGACCCGACCGAACTGGTGTCGGTACGTATTCCGTATTTGGCCGTCAGATGCGCTTTAACCTTGAAGATGGGTTTCCACTGGTAACTACAAAGAAGGTTCATCTTAAATCAATCATTCATGAGCTCCTGTGGTTTCTCAACGGCGAAACTAATATCGGGTACCTAAAGGAGCACAACGTAAGCATTTGGGATGAATGGGCGGATGCTCAGGGGGATCTCGGTCCTGTGTACGGTAAGCAGTGGCGCTCTTGGGAAGGGCCAAAAGGAAAGGTCGACCAGATAGCGCGTGCCGTTGAAACAATAAAGAGCAATCCCTCGAGTCGGCGGATAGTGGTAATCTCCTTCAATCCGGCAGACCTGCCTGAGGTAGCACCGCCAGCGTGTCACACCCTTTTTCAGTTTTACGTCGCTGGAGATCGCCTCAGCCTGCAGCTGTATCAGCGCTCAGCAGACCTAATGTTGGGAGTGCCCTTTAATATCGCAAGCTACGCGTTGCTCTTGATGATGGTAGCGCAGTGCACAGGGCTACGTGCATATGAATTTGTGCATACCTTCGGCGATCTGCA
>JBIKWG010000148.1:0-7388 GCA_044356425.1 Bdellovibrionota bacterium
CTAATCACGTTGATGGAGCTAGGCTGCAGCTGCTTCGAGAGCCGCGCAAGCTACCAGCGATGAAGATTAACCCAGCGATTAAAGATATCTTTGGATTCTCCTACAGTGACTTTACGCTTGAAGGGTACGAGCCGCACGAGCGCATTAAATTTGATATCGCTGTGTAACTCATGAGTAATCTAAAGATCGCTGCAATCGTTGCAATGGATGAGGCTCGTATCATAGGCAGAGACGGAGCGCTGCCGTGGCATCTTCCAGAAGATCTTGCGCACTTTCGCAAGCTCACTTCGGGGCAGGTCGTGGTCATGGGGCGAAAGACCTGGGATTCATTGCCGCAGAAATTCAAGCCGCTTCCGGGGCGTACAAATGTTGTTGTGTCTCGAAATCCTGAGTCGCTTCAGCTACCCGCCGGAGTTTTGGTAGCACCTTCGCCACAGCAGGCTATTGAAGCAGCGCGCACTGCTTCGAATGAGGGGGGCACCGTGTGGGTCATTGGTGGCGCCGAGCTGTACCGTATGATGTTGCCACTGTGCAGCGAAGTATACATGACGCGCGTAGACGGTGTGCATGAAGGCGATGCGCGGCTGCCTTCGTTTGAGTCGGACTTTATGGTGACCGAAGAGCGTCGAGGTGAGCGGTGTACCTTTGTTACGCTGGTGCGACGTGAGGCAGTTGTGGCACCACCGGTTGAATAGCTACGTGCTGCTGGCGGATCGGTATAATCGGACAGACAAGAGTCGGTAATTATTATTGCGATACAATCGTTCGCAGAAGCGCAAGTCGCTCTCGCAGCTGTTTTTCAGTGCAAGTGGTTTGGTTCTGAACCTTCTGAGAAGCATTCAACTGGGCGTGTATCTGGGCGTGAGAACGATTTGTGCGTTTGTGGTAGAGATTTACCAGACGTCGAATCTCAGCTGCCAGAAACGCCTTCTCTTCTGTGCGGGAGCGGCGTTGGTCGAGCCGCTCTGCTACTTTTTCCGCTACACTTTTAGCCACTCTCTCTGTAGTACTCTGAGCGTCTTCGTCTCCATGTGCGTTTCCTGCAAAGAGTGAGAGCTGATTGCCATGAACGATGACAGAGGCGATACCACTATTTGTTGATGCAAGTGCCTCCCATTGCGATTGCCGCGGCTCGCGATCACTGCGCTCTTTACGTTCAAACAGGAAATCTGAGTTGTCCGCCCGCGGGGCGATGCTGTGCCGAATCTCCTCTTCGATCTCTTCCGCTAGCTTTGTGAGGGTAGGGTCTGCAGGTAGATAGCAATAGGCGACTTGCAAGGCCTTGAGGTTCGGTATGCGGCGCACAATCCGACCGAGAAATTGGCGAAAATACATCTTGGTTCGGACTGTGGTTGCATAAACGCCGACGCGCAGTCGCGGAATATCAACACCTTCGCTAACCATATTGCAGGCCACCAGCCACGGCTCGCGCGACTCTTGAAAATCTTTTAGACGCCGCGCTGCCTCAGATTCTTCAGACAAAATGAGAACAGGCGAGGTATTTGTTAAAGAGGCGATTAGACGAGCAAGGCGTCGTGCGCTGGTTTGATTTGCTGCCACGAGCAGCGCTCCCGCATCCGGGTGCTCTCTGCGAATAGTCATCAGCATCTTGTGAGCATCGAGTATCATGGGCTTAATCCAGCCACTCTCTGCATCTAGTGCTGCGCGCAGCCTCCGAGAAGAACCGATATGGTCAAGATCGTCTACGAAACGGGCACTAACCGAGCCACCGTCATCGCGCCATGCTACGTCGCCGCCGTATGTAAAGAATGCTGTCGGGCGGCAGACTCCCTCTTCCACAGCACGGCTGTACGAGTAAGAGTAGTCAGGGGAGCTAAAGCCAAGCGTATCGTATGCTACAAAAGGAATCGGAGCGCTGTCGCTGCGGAAAGGCGTGCCAGACAGGCAGATGATGAATTGAGCTTCATGAAACGCCATTCGCAGCCCGTCGCCCCACGACAGTCCATCGCCCGCGTGGTGTACCTCATCAAGCACGATGCAGGCGTGACGAGCCAGTCGCCTAAACGCGACTGGCTTCTGAGCTATTTGTTGATAGGTTACGACAAACCCGGCGTAATCTGATGAAAGCTGCCCTTTGCTGTTTGAGAATGAGCTATCCAGGTGCAGCCCTAGTTTGGTTGCTGCACGCGCCCATTGCACCTTGAGGTGGGCGGTTGGCACAACGATGCCAATTCGATGGGCGCCGGCTTTTCGAAGCTGATGAAGGCACAAGACGAGCGCCGCGGTGGTTTTTCCGGCTCCAGGTGTGGCTTCTAAGAGGATCGTCTTATCACCGCGACAAACAGCATCACGATATATTCCAAACGCTTCCTGCTGCCATGGGCGGAGCTTAACATCCCCAATGCTGGATACCGAAGCAGTTGGGGGCGTAGCAATAGAAGTTTTAGGTACAGCACTCATCGACAGCTGGGGGAAGCCAAAAGACAACTTACGGTAGTTGAAACAGAATAAATGTCAGTCTTGCTGGCACGGACCTCTGTCTCTGATTATATAGCGGGAAAGTCAGCGAGGGACGTCTCCTTCGCCTTCGACAGCAGAGTGGTAAACAAAGTTGCTCGGTCTGTCGAGGCTAAAAGAGAAGTTAGTAAGAAAAAAGAAAAAACAGCCGCTATCCTAGCTTCTTAGCGGTGCTTGTGGGGTTGCACACCTTGCGAGTTTATCCTGGCACTGCTAGGTAGGCTGCAAAAGCACGGGGTGTAGTTGTAACATTGTTCAAGGCCCGTCCCCTAGAGCGCCAGCTTAAGCTCTTGATAGTTGGTTTTTCCGCTACCAAGAAGTGGGATGGCGGTTATTTTTCGTACCTCACTTATGTGAACGAGGTGTGGAAAACCCGAGTGTCTTAGGATGTCGTTAGCCCTTTCATGCGTTAGCTCTAGTGCGCTGAAGACAATAAGTTGCGGGCGAGAGTCACCCTCCGAGCCACGCGCAAGCACGGCGATGCTCGGCTCTTCTGCCTGGCTCGCAAGGGTGGCTGACAGAGCCTCCTCTATAGCGCTGAGGCTTATCATCTCGCCAGCAATCTTAATGAAGCGCTTAAGTCGCCCTGTAATGACTAGCTGGTTCTTTTCAAAGCGACCAAGATCTCCCGAATTGTACCAGTCATTTCCGTCTAAAGTGATGAAAGGGTTTAGCTGCCGGTCGAGGTATCCAGAAAACACGTTTGGTCCAGATATCAGCACCAATCCTTGCATGCCCTGAGGTACCTCTTCGTAGGTGTCAGGGTTGACAATCTTTACAGAGACCCCTTGCAGTGGCCGTCCAACCCCTGTTCGTGGTTCGTTGGTGCGCGTTAGGCTCACAACAGGCGCACATTCGGTAATGCCGTAGCCCTCAAGGATTGTAACCGAGGGCGTCAGGGTTTCAACAAGTGAGAACAGCTCTTCTGGAGCCCGCTCAGCTCCCGATACCATCGCACGCAGCGATGAGAGCTGTGAAGCATTAGCAGCCTTGTATATTGACCGCAGGAAGGTTGGGGTTCCTGCCATAAGTGTCGTGCGCCATGCACTAACAGCTTTGGCTATCTTCCGACTCTCATTAGGGTTGGGGTGATATGCAACTCGTAAACCCGTTACTAATGGAAAAAGTGAGCATACGGTGAGCCCAAAGCTGTGGAAAGGAGGAAGAAAACCAAGCAATACATCTTCGTTGGTGAAGGTAAATGCCCCTAGGATGCCATGAATATTGCTAATGATATTGCGATGTGACAGGGGCACTCCTTTCGGCAGAGCCTCTGATCCGCTCGTAAATAAAACAACAGCGACATCTTCTGGGGTAATCCGATTGAGGCTAAACGCGGCCATGATCTGAGAGGTTGATTCTCGAGCAAGTTGCACCCCTTTCAGTTTGTCACGTACCGAAAAGGAAGCTTTGATATCTTCGAGAAAAACAAAGCGATCCTCAAGGAACTCCAGGTCAGTTGGAACGATATCCATAAACGAGCGGGCAGTTAGGATAACGGATACGTTCGTTGATTCACAGCCATGCAGTAACGCGCGCTTTCCGGCTGTCCAATTAAGCAGAACCGGCACTTTGCCTGCAACCATGCAGGCCATTGTTGCCATGGATCCTGCACTTGACGCCGGAAAGAGGACTCCGATATGAGAGCCAGGCAGTTCAGTGATGCGACGCGCCAACATCAGAACGCCCAGCTTTAGGCGATCCCAGGAAAGTACACCCATCTTGCTATCGCCGAGCGCTGGTGACTTCTGCATGCGAAGCGATGTGGCCAGAAAGGCTTCCGGCAATGTTGCCGTGATCTCAAGAGAGGGCTGCGGACGAAGGTGCGCTTGATCCGTCCAAAATGAGGGAACCGTAAGATTGTGTCGACCGATCGCGCCACTGCTCAACTGTCCCGCAGCAGCTCGAAGTAGTGAACCAACCGAGACGATTTCGCTCAGTTCAATATCGTTCACCTCAAATTCTCGGTCGAGCCACAGCAGCAGTTCCGCGATTGTTAAAGAGTCCATCCCGAGTTCGTCCCCGAGTTGGGTGTTTGTAGTAATTGAATCGACTGCTACCTCGGCCACTTTTGCTATGTGTGTAAAGACACGACGCCGAATATCATCTGGGATATCCTCTAACGCGCGTGTTTCATCGCTGGCGGGCGGAAGGGTGGGCAGCTCTCTTCGCCAACATGAGTAGCTGACGAGCGTAGCGTTCTCAGCAGTCGGTGTGTTGTAGAACTGCTCAAGGTATCGATTGAGAGTAAGAACATCCGTGCCTCTAGGGAAGTCTGGCGGGTCCACAACTATCTCAACGGTAACAGTTCGCCGCGGTGTCCAGAAGATAAGATTTTTCAGCAGGATGCTAGCACCTTTAAGAATAGTTGCAGCAACTGGCGGGGTTTCTCCACCGGTGAGTGCTTTCGAAAAGATGCTGCCGTAGAGACCCTTTGTGCGCACGAGAGCGATTTGGGCGTTTGGAGCTTTTGATAGCAGGGTGGTAACTCCCGAGTTGCCACCGATTTTTTCGGCGCCTCTTACTGAAAGTCGACCCGATGGATATATCAAGATGTTTTCACCTGTCCGCAGTGCCTCGCCCACACTCTGTAGTGCGTGTTCAACGCGCCGGCGTTTAAAAGGACCACTTTCAAACTCCATGTCTGCCATCGCGATGGCTCGAGAAAGCTTCATGAGCGGCGTGAGAAAGGCGAGGTGGTACATTGATTCAAGTACTACCGGTCGCGGTCGTAGCGAGTCCCACAGGAGTGCTGCCAAAATAATCGGATCGATTTCAGCCGGGTGATTCGGTAGCACCAAAACCCCCTGCAGTCCGCGGAGCTGCTCTAACCCCGTTACCTGAACACGGTAGCGTAATCCTAGGATGAATGTAGCAATTGCTGATAGCACAGCCCCTAGCATCGCTAGGCAGCCGCTCCAAGGCAAGGGGATTAAGGGGGCTATAAGCTTCTTGTTTTTTTGGGGGGCACCTTGATTGCAGTAGGATAGCGGTTAGGCTCTCTATGGACCCCTACTTTTTGGGGGTCGAAGTGCCTTTACGAAACTATCTCTGATGGTGTAACGTCTGACCTCTTCCTAGGCACCTTTAGCTCAGTTGGATAGAGCATCTGGCTTCGAACCAGAGGGTCGGGGGTTCGAGTCCCTCAGGGTGCATTTTCTATCGCTTGTCAGGTCGTTATTTCAAAGTCCTTCCGTACTCTCTAGAAGGTTGATGGTTATGGCAAAGATCTTAGTAACTGGTGGCGCGGGTTTTATTGGCTCCCATATCGTTGACCGTCTGCTTGAAGGGAAGCATGCGGTTGAAGTTATCGATAATCTTTCAAGCGGCTCTGAGAAGAACCTCCAGTCATCTGTGACGCTACATAGGGTCGATATACGCTCTGAGGAGGCTCGCGCTGTTGTTGAAACATTTGCGCCCGATGTAATCGTGCACGCTGCGGCACAGGTTTCCGTGCGCATCAGCATGGACGAGCCAACGCTTGACTCTGACCTTAACGTGACCGGCCTCATTAACATCGTCTCTCCACTTCGAGGTAGAAAGGGGGTGCACGTTGTTTTTCTCTCAAGTGGTGGGGCTGTATACGGAGAGCAAGAGAGCTTTCCAGCGGCTGAACATCATGCAATCGCTCCTGAAAGCCTGTATGGGCTCTCAAAGCGGGTTGGTGAGATGTATCTTGAGTTTTGGCAGCGTGTGTGGGGCGTCAGTAGCAGTTGGATGCGCCTCGCTAACGTGTATGGTCCGCGGCAGAACCCGCACGGTGAGGCGGGGGTGGTGGCAATTTTTTGTGAACGCCTGCTAGCTGGCAAATCGATTGCGGTAAATGGAACAGGTGAACAGACAAGAGACTTTATTTTTGTTCGCGATGTCGCCGAAGCGATCTGTCTTGCTGCTGAAAAGCGCCCCTGTGGCCCGTTTAATATCGGCACAGCCGAGGAGACCTCTATCAACACACTGGCTAAGGGTCTGCGAGACATGGCTTGTCCGACTGCTGAGATATCGCATGCTTCGGCCAAGGCTGGTGAGCAGCTTCGTAGCTGCATTGACAATTCAAAGGCGCAACGCGAGCTGGGATGGAAGCCTTCGGTCTCCTTTATCGAGGGTCTCAGCCGCACCTTGGAGTGGTACAGGTCGGGTAGCGTTCGATAATAGCGATCAAATCAATGTCGCCCTTGTGAGCAGGGGGCTTCTTGAATAATAAATCGCACCTTCCTTCACAACTTGAATCACACTTGATAACGATCTTTATCCCAAGCGTGCATGGCGGCGGCGCAGAGCGCGCGATGTTAGTGTTTGCGTCTGAGTTGATTCGGCGTGGCTATCGTGTAGATTTGGTAACCGCTATATTTGAAGGCGCGCTCAAAGACGTAATTCCAGCAGGGATTCGCGTAATAGATCTAAATGCAAGGCAGCTCTCACGTGGCTTTTTTAAATTGGTGCGCTATCTGCGCTCTAATCAACCGAGGGTGCTTTATTCGACTATTACGAACGCAAATGTTTTAGCTGCTCTGGCTAGTCGTGTTGCTGGTGTAGATACCAAGGTAATTGTTCGGCAATCAAACGTGCCGATCTCTGAGCCAAAGCTTGACCTAAAGAGGCGACTGACTTTTCGTATCTTGCCTTTGGCTTATCGCTGGACAGATGGAATTATTGCTGTATCGAAAGGGGTAGCTGCAGAGCTACTAGAGATTGATGCGCGGCTAGAGCCGCGTATGCGAATCATTAATACACCAGTGGTATCCGAGCATATGTTGCAGCAAGCAAAAGAACCAAATGAACATCCGTGGTTTCATGAGGGACAGCCTCCGGTTATTCTTGCGGCGGGCAGGCTCGTTACGCATAAAGGGTTTCTAACGCTACTTGAGGCCTTTCAACGGGTTCGTTCCAGCCGTGCTGCAAGGCTTCTGATT
>JBIKWG010000230.1:0-4868 GCA_044356425.1 Bdellovibrionota bacterium
AGCGGAAGTCTAACTATTTCGCCCCTTCCCTCATCCTTTTGTAGGGGATCTGACCCTCGTGATGCAGCACGGCTACAACGGTTCAACTACTTGCAAAAAGTCAATTGATCTTCTTATCCTTCTACGAATCTGCCTCTTAAATCGATCTTTTACCTTGAGCTCTTCAATGTCAATCCCATCGCGGGAGTAATAGCTTCATGCGCTACCCCTCGAATACAGAACCCGAATTCAAGTATAAATGCCATGGTTGCCGGCTGCCACTCTTCCAAGCAACAAACGGACCCAGTACAGCCCTGGTTCAATGAGGGCATGGTATGCGCGCAAAATTGGCATCGCGCACTGAATGAGCTCTTCCAGACATTACGCGACCGGACGAACGATTCGTATCCTCAGGCTCAGCACATTGTTGGTATCATGGAGCGCGATTCCCCCCCACCTGCCAGCTTACGGGGCTCCTCAAGCTGCCGCAGGAGCGAGACCACCTCAAGTCCACTTACCCCCGGGAGGTCAATATCGATGACTACCAGGTCATAAGGTGTAAGCCGCTCACTCGCATCTGCAATAAGCGCTTGCGCCTCATCCCAGCTATTAGAGTAGGTGATTACATACGCTGCCGGGATCGCCGCCAACAAGGCCGATCTACCTTCTTCACTATCTTCAACTACAAGGACTCGCTTTCCCATAAATGCCCGGATCCATAGGATCGGCGGGCTGAGCAGGAAACTTCAGCAGCACAGCGAAAAGACGTCCTGTAGCAAGCGCTTTAATACTTTACGCCACAGTATTTGATTAAGGGCATGTTCGCCCTTAAGTAACCTGAAACTGTACGTAGATTCGTTGCCGAGCCGTAGTCTGCCCGCCGGTTACCTCCTCTCCTCGCGCTTCAAGAGCAATCTCAGTTGTTCCCGTTGCGGAACCTCCGCCACGAGCAACACACGCCGCAACATCAAGTGTGAAGGTAAGTGTGTTACCAAAAACAGCTGCTCGATCGCCAAAAGAATCACGGTATGGCGCCGGATTCGCTCCCTGATTGAAAAACACACTGTCTCCAGTTCCAAAGGGAGTGGTGTCCTCGATGAGCTCACTTGAAACATTTGAGAAGAGCCCCGCGCAAGTTGCTTGAATATCACCTACAGTCACCCCATAGTTGAGGTTACCCCAGTCGTAGTATCCAGCTTCATCTGAACGAATAGCTGCGCGCTGTGGGCGCCAAAACGTCATAGTCAGCACCCCGCTTGGCGGGAGCAAGATCGGATTGCCAGGAGATACACCAGGTATCGACCCTGAAGTTGGACTGACTGAGCTATAGTCAACTGTTACCTCTCCCGCCCCTGCATCATACGATTTAAGAGCTGGAGCTGACACAAAGTACGGCGCGACCGTGAAGGTTTTGCGCGTAATCTCTCGTGTGTCAGAAGTCACAACGGCCTCATACACATCACCTGGTCTAAATTGACTACGACCAACTCGAGGTTGAATAGCAGCAACAATCGCTCCCAGGCTGTTGATCTTCTCCATGCGCGGATAACCGGCTGAGTTTAGAAGCTCCGCCCACGGTTTACGGAAGTCATTAGAGCTCTCGGATACACCAGAGGAGTACCCGAGGGGCGTATTAGGTCTGCAATAAGAAAGTGCATCGTCACATACGACATATCCACCCGTTGCAAGACTGCTCTGCGCGGAGGGAAGTGACATAAAGGTGGCCAGCACAAAGAGATTCTCACCGCCAATCGTTGCATCGATAGCAGCATCTGTAAGACCGTCTCGCACATGCTCATTCAGCGAGGTGCGCAAATCTAAAACCATCGATGTATAGGGGATATCACTCCCCGCTGAATCCTGATCTGATGGGTCAAGAATCAAATCCCCATCATCATCTGCATCAAATGCACTCGGGATACCGTCTCGATCCTCATCGGCTCCCGCTTCTACTGATAATCCAGTGAAGGATGCTCGTACCCCCACTGCTACCCCGGTGCTTACAAGCCCAAGCTCTCCTGCGCCAATAGGCTTTCCACTGACTGCCTTGGTTGTTGCTTTCGCCACAACAACACCGAGACTCCTTGAAGCCTTCTTTGCGAGAACGCCATATCCTGTCTTAAGAGTTATCCTGCCAAGGGAGATCTTCTTCTGTCTTGAATTAACCACTTTCCCCGAAAAGGTAGTTGCCACCTTCGATCCTGCGCCACTCAGAACTATCGGACCAGCGTACCTACCGTCAGTGTCACTCATCTGAAGGGTAGCTGTCTTAAGTTTAGCTTTTGTAACCCGTTTAAAAGAGAATTTTCCGTTTGACTTTACAACTGCCGAAGCTGTTCTGCCGCCCTTTTCAACGAAGTACACCGTGTATCCCGCCCTTCCAGGAAGTGTGCCCTCAACAGTAAGCACCTGCGCGAATGCCTCAGAGAGGCTACAGACTGCAGTAATGAGTGCTACGGGGAAGATAAAAACTCTAGCGATTTTTTTCATAACTTATTCCTTGGTAATCAGACTAAACCCGCTGCCTGTTACGAATGAGTTTCTTAAAGCGAGCTTCTATCCCTGTCTGGTGATAAGGCTTGCCTTTTTCACACTTAAATACGTTACCTGAAAGCTCCAGCCAAGAGAAAAAGCTGTCTATTTTTCCCGCCCCGACGTCAGGGCGAGCTTGCTCTTTGCCCCTTCAACCCGACGGCTATGACTAGCCTCACGATAACTGCCTGAAGTGATGATGCAAATTGAATTCTTGTGCCGTGTATAGGCATGCTGTATACATATATACATGGCGATTAAGTCCTTCAAAAATAAAGAAACGGAGGAGATTGCTTACGGAAAGAAGAGCAAACGAACATTGAAGCTGTTACCAAGCGAGCTTCATTATTCGGCTTACAAGAAACTCGTTTTTCTCGACAGTATCCGCATCTTAGATAGCTTGCGTGCTTGGCCGGGACTCAAGCTTGAGAGACTCAAAGCAGCCCGTAAAGGTCAAATGAGTATTAGGATAAACGACCAGCATCGAATCTGCTTTCGGTTTCTTGAGGGTCAGGTGTTAGACGTTGAAATTGTGGATTATCACTAAGGAGTAGCTATGCTTCCAAACACGATTCATCCGGGCGAAATTTTGCAGGATATTCTATCTGACAGAGGCATTACCCAATCTAAACTTGCTAAACATATTGGCGTAGAGGCTGGGGTTATTAACATGATCTGTAGGGGCAAAAGAGGCATCTCAGCATCGATGGCAAAGAAACTTGCTCGCGCACTCGGAACAGACCCTGAGACATGGGCCAATTTACAGTGGTCGTACGACCTTACCGCCGCAGAAAACCCTGAGTTCGGAAAAATGCGGGCATAGCTAGCAGGAGTTAAAGGGGACGCTACCCTTTATCCTTACGAGGACGACCGCGACTCCTCGCGAATAGCTTCCTTCCAGTTTTCCTGCGCTGTTGCGCTGTAGCCGGGCTACTTGTTCAAGTTAAAAAGGTAGCGTCCCCTTTTGTCCAATCCAGAACCGAAATGAACCTCCGAGCTTCTAGGCCTGCTTGAAAAAGCACTGCCATCCCGGGCGGGCTAAAGCTAGTAAAAACATTCCTAGTTTCGATCTGTCTCCTAACCGAATGAATCGATCGGATCTCATAGAATATGATCTAATTAGTTCATGCCCCTCGTTACAGATCTACAGCTGAATGTGCCCGGCTGTTAACGGTAATGTGGCAACTCCGCCGCAATAGTTGAGCATATTAGGTGCGCAGTTGCTGGGTAATAAGTTCTTCGCTAGTGGGCGACTGCCCCTAGTCTTATTGATATGCTTTCGCCGCGCACATTTATAGGGGTAGTGGAGAGCACCATGATGAAAGCCTCGAGGATCTACTCGAGGCTTTCATCATGGAGGTGAAGGTTCTTTTAAAAAAATTATGCCCGGAATAATGCTGCTCGGAGGTGTTGTCAGTGCAAGTCTGTCACTTGTTTTCCTCGCCGGGGGAGCCATTGGCTTGCTCCTAGGCGCGGTAGTCGAGTGGGCAGATGATCCCAGCAATCGGAGTAACGACAGGGTGTGCTCCTTTTTTGTTGTGGCCAGTTGTACCCTCCTCGGACTATCTGCCCTGTGTGGAGTGTGGGTGCCAGCTGTTTGTTGGATTGTCCTAGCACCCTTCCTGCTGGTAGGTGCCTTTCTTGGAGCTATGAGTATCTGCTTCAGCGATGAAGGTTAAATGCAAAAGTCGGAGGCCTGCTGGGTTGTATTCAGGCCTCCGACTTCTTTCTCCACTATCCTTATATGGCGCACATCTTCTCTGAGTATCTGCATGTGCAGCCAGCGCAATTGATGTCTGGGAGGGGCCAGGAGTTCTTGTTTGCTGTGGATCCGCACCTTCACGTGACTGCAAAAAGTGCTTCGTTACAGATGTCCTGCTCCAGCTGCCCTCAGCGAACTGCGAGTTCAACCTGAGTTTAACCTGCTGAACTTTCTGATTTTAGGTGCCGATCATTTTGCGCGCGTGCAACCCACATACAGCCATCACGACCGCCGGTGCATAGCTCTCCCTGAAGCCTAACCTGAATCCCTCTCCGCACTCCCACCCAATTCTAACACACCCCCTAGCCTCCCCTGCCCGAACAAGCCTGTATGCTCAGGCGCTACACATGGGAGAAAACAAAAGAGAAGCTCCAGCACTACAGGAGGCGAACACCGGAAGCCTCGGTGCTCTACCAGATCGTCTACCACTCTCGGGATGACCTACAATTCCAGTGGGAGGCACGGTTCCAGCATCAGTATGGGTGCTTACGGGATGAGGTAGTAAAGACCGTCGACGAGTACTTAAACTGCGGTATCCTCGCTCACGGTGCCGCTCGGGTATACTGTGACGGCTGCAAGCACTCGCTTCTTATCG
>JBIKWG010000231.1:0-4864 GCA_044356425.1 Bdellovibrionota bacterium
CTCTTCGTTTGAACCATAAATACTCCGCTATCTCGCAGTGTCTGCTCCGACTCGATGGGCGAGATACTGTGATAAGCCCACCTTCCAATCAGGGATAGGTCGGTTAAGTATCGATTCTAGCCGTCTGGTATCTAATGTCAAAAAAAGGGGCCTAGCTGCCGGCCGCATAAGCGATGCCGCTGTTACAGGCTCGAGCCGCGCCAGCTGCACGCACCCCAAAGATGATCCCACCATGCTCAGCAGCTCTTGCCCAATCTCAAACCACGACACCCCACCGCGAGCTGTAGCGTGCACCACCCCTCCGAGCGGCATCCGAACAAAATCAAGCAGAACCTCCGCCATCCATCCAACATAGGTCGGAGAAACCACCTGGTCACTCACTAGTGCCAGTACCTCTCTTTGGCAACACAGCTCGAGGAATGTGCTGATAAAGCTCCTTCCTCGCTCTCCAAAGAGCGCCTGAGTGCGCACAATTAACGCATCCTCACCCAAGGCCTCGAAAACCGCCTGCTCCCCAGCAAGTTTTGACCGACCGTATACATTTAGTGGGTTCGGCACATCATCTTCTCGAATCTGCCGAGCCAAGGCACCATCAAAGACGTAGTCTGTTGAGATATGTATGAGGCGAACACCAGCGGCTCTGCAGGACGCAGCAATATTAGCAGCGCCTTGAGCGTTTATTGCAAAAGCCAGCTCCGGTTCCTCTTCGGCGCGATCTACCGCTGTATAGCCTGCACAGTTGATTACAATGTCTGGTTTAATAGAGGTAACAAGGTACGCAACCGACTGCGCCTCCCTAATATCGACCTCCTTTGTGACAGGCGAAACAACCTCAAATTGCAGGTCTCGACCGTGAGAACGCACAGCCGTGCCAAGCTGACCACTGCCACCAAAGAGTAGAATCTTCACCTATAAATTCTCATCGATACGCGACATTAGTAGCCACTTCCGCCAGCAGTAGCACCTGCAGCTTGCTGCATATCACCAAGACCGCCGAGGATAAAATTAAATAGCACCCTATTATCTTCAGGATTAATTCGACGGCTCACACCGAGGTCAAATCCCCAGCAGTTACAGGCGTTCATAAAACGAGCAACCGCTCGCTGCTCCATGAGCTCACCCTCGGTTGCATCGTAGCGCGCATAGTACCCCGTGCGCAGCTGCTGGTGAATCTTGATCTCTCCATTTCCCTCGACCTGATCGATACCTTGATCGATGAATGAGTAGCGCACGCGCAAAGCATCATCGCGATCGTCTCTAAAACCGAGCGCCAGTGAGTAGCTTGAGAAGTCACCTCCATTTGGATCAACATTGGTCTGACCACCAAACGAGAAATATGATGACGGTTGAAACGAGAGACCTATATTAAGGTCTGACATGGCATCCGGTTCTTTGTTTTTTTGTTTCTGCTGCGTTGAAGAGTTACTTCCGCCCCCCGAATCGACTGAGGTAGCAGAACCATCTGTGCTCGGCGTAGCTGTCGGCGCAGGCTTGTCAAATATCTGATCGTACGCCTGCTTTACCGAGAACGTAACCAACTCGCGAACCTCACCACTGCGCACATCAACCGAAGAGGGTGGTGCAAGCATCATGTTTCTTCCGAAATCAAGAATTGAAGAAGAGAGATCGAAGGTTGGCATGGTCTCTCCTGCAGCAGACAGCTCTTCAACTTCTCGCGTCCGCTCGTACGGCTCTAGAAATCTCCCATACAATCTGCTGGTAAAACCGTATATGAACTGACTTCGCTCTCGGTAACGATCTGCCTGGTCAAAAAGTGGGTTGTAGGTCTGGTCAACATCCGGCACCCGCACATACTGCATCGTTGGCTCAAACGTATGTTTCAAACGAGCAAGCTCGGTGCGCTCATGCCGTGCGCCAAGCGTAGCAAGCTTGGACAGAAATGAATCACGCTCCACCTCATAGACACGCTCAACTGCTGTGCTCATGCCGTATGAGAATATCGGCAGGGTCCGAGAACTCGAATCATCGAGCTCGCTAGAGCCATCGGGCAGCGGAGTCGCGGCTGCCGGCAGCATCGTCTCACTCAAACTATACTGAGTCTGACGCAGCTCAACGGAGGCAGCACCACGAACGTAGCTCGCCACGTGAAAAGGCAGAGCAACGCTCGGGCGTACGTCAAGACGCCAACCGTCGTACCCATCATTACGCACAAAGTCCGTGCCAGTCACCGAACCACGCGATACAAGCTTTAGTCCGTAAGGATTAAACCCCCACGGTCGAAAGGTTTGAATCGTTGAAAGCGACGCCTCAGGCACTCGCTGAAACTGCGTGTCCTGGTCTGCAATCAGCATCTGGTTGTACTCGCTGCGCAGCTCACCATTCACCGATTGAAAGGCTGTTCCCCTCAACACCGCTGTTGAGGTCAAGAACTGCGACCTCTGATCGCCGATATTAGGCTCCCATATCTCGCGCACCAAGAAATCGTCGCTTGTGTACCGAGCGTCAGCAATAAAATCGAGCGGCACAGCCTGATCCCTGTCCGATTGCCACTTTTGCCGGTAGTAGCCACCGAAGCGGTCAAGGTCAATCAATTTATCTGCTTTGTCCTTTTCAGAAAGCTCGGTTCCATCAGGATTTGTTAGACCGGCTATCCCCGTTGTATTCAGCCCGCGCAACGAACCTTCCCGCTTCGATTCATCGGAGTAAAGAAATCCGCCGCGAACATTCGAGGTGGCCGAGAAAGCCTTAGCAAACTCCGACTCAATACCGACTCTTGAGTTAGTTGCAATGAAGGGAGAGACCGTGAGATCTGTCGATTCATTCACATTAACAAAGATCGGTTGGCGGTATAGAAATCCATCTTGGCTGCTCGTGCCCCAACGCGGCGCAAGCAGACCTGAGGCGCGTTCGTTCTTTACTGGAAAGGCGATCCACGGGGTGTACAGAACTGGAATTCCCTCAAAGTAGAACGCGCTACCATAGGTATGGGCATAGGCGCCCTGAGTTATCGAACAGCTAGAAGAGCGAACTTCCCAGGGCTTTGCACCATCGGGACAGCGGCAGCTCGTTAGCGAAGACTCGTTGAGGTCGTAATCGAACTCTGACACCTTTTTGGCCTGCCTCGCATCAACCAAGAAACCGCCATCTTCAACCTCAAATTCCAGGTTTTTAAACTCCCCTGTCTCCTTGGGAACATTGAGGGTTGCCTCATCAGCCGCTAGCACACCGCCTGGTCCGCTAACAACGACGCTTCCCTTAACTGACCCATCGCGACTCTGCATATTAAAGCGACCTTCGTCAGCTTGAACCTGCACTCCACCCTCCGAGACAAGCACCCCGCCCTTACCGACTACCTCGTTTTTTTCCCGGTCAAATTCAATAACTGGCGCTTGAAAATCGAGTCCCTCTTTCGGCTGAGTACGCGGCGCTCGAGCCCGCCGTAGCTCCGCTGCACGCGCAGCACGCTCTGTTGGAGAGTCTTGTATAAACAGCTCTCCGCGGCTTGGAGGTGGAACCTGCCCCACAGCCGAAAGAGAAGACAGAGTCAATGCGAGCCAGATGGCCGACAAACAAAGAGGGGCATTTCTGAATAAAGAGCGTAACAAAACAATCTCCGCCAGTGATATAGCAGCAACAGAAGAACCGCCCCTAAGCACCACGCACAAGAGGTCCCCGCTATTACTAAGGAAGAGCTACCCAAAAACTACTTTTGCCGCAGGCAGGGTGATGCCGCGCTTCCCGCGACTACATTAGCCAGCAGCAGCCTCAAGGGGAAGAGTATTTGTGGCAAAAACCGCTGCGGTAGAATTAAACGCCGAAGCCAAAGTTACGCAAGATAAGACCGAGCTCGTCGCGCATATCGTTTCGAGAAACGATGCGATCCAGCATGCCGTGCTCTAGCAGAAACTCTGAGCGTTGAAATCCCTCTGGTAGCTTTTGCTTGATTGTCCCTTCAATAACGCGCGGACCAGCAAAACCAATCAGCGCATCCGGCTCTGCCACGATAACATCACCGAGCATCGATAGAGATGCAGCCACCCCACCTGTTGTTGGGTCAGTCAGCACGGATATATAGGGAATGTGAGCCGCTGCTAACTTTGAAAGCGCCGCACTAACTTTTGCCATCTGCATCAGAGAATAGAGCCCCTCCTGCATCCGGGCACCACCCGAGGCGGAGACGATGATAACAGGGCGACGCTCGTCGCGTCCGATCTCAATAAGGCGGGTGAGCTTTTCGCCAACCACAGAGCCCATGCTGCCACCAATAAAAGAAGAATCAAACACTCCCAGCATAACAGGAATGTTTAGAATGCGAGCGCGACCCGTCATAACGGCTTCAACTGACCCCGACTTTTTCTCGGTCTCTTTGAGACGGTCTTTGTAGCGCTTCTTATCCTTAAAATTCAGCGGATCAGTTGAGCGCATGGTCGCATCGAGCTCTATAAAGGAGTGCCGATCAACGAGGATCGGAATGCGCTGCTTAGCAGTTAGCCGGAAGTGATGGCTACATTTCGGACACACACCGAATGCGCGACGCAAGTCCTTAGTGTACAATATAGCTTCGCATTTCGGACACTTCGTCCAAATGTCGTCCGGCATCTGATGCGGCTCGACTAAATCCTCTGTCTGCTTAGGTGCTTTGCTTCTTGTAAACCAGCCCATGTGACTCCAATTACTAAAAGTCGGGGTACCGCCCCATCCACGCCCTGGCGGGCCTAGGGTTTATACTCCCCTCGAAATCGAACTCGGAAGCGGTACCGTAGCAGAACTGGGTACTCTCAGGCAATGTTGCCAAACCAAGCTAAAAATTGTGAGACTAGCGCTACTTAGACCAGTGTCGAACTACCTTACACAATATGAAGCACAGCACCCTACAGTCCGTTACCAACTTCCTAGATAAAGA